>NZ_JBAHUR010000010.1 GCF_036689815.1 Magnetovibrio sp. PR-2
CCTAACGGCTTCGTGTTTCTTGATGTTATTCCGTGACGATAAGCCCATAGGCTCCTGCCTTCGCAGGAGCGACTGTGTATCGATATTGGAAACAATTAGTTTCAAAATATCCTGATTATCACCTGTTTTGAAAACACCTATATTGCTTTTAACGAAAAGCCACCCCGTGTTAGGAGCCATCCCCCATGAGCACTTCACTCAACATTGTCGCCTTTGCCGCCACCACGTCTTCGAAATCCGTCAACAAGCAACTCGCCACCTATGCCGCTGGGCTGGTGGAGGGGGCCTCGGTTGAGGTTTTGGATTTGAACGATTTTGAGCTTCCCCTGTTTAGCGAAGACCGCGAGGCCGAGCTGGGTCAGCCGCAGTTGGCGCATGATTTCTTGGCCAAGCTCTCCGGTGCCGACGCCGTTGTGATTTCTTTTGCCGAACACAACGGCTCCTACGCCGCTGCGTTCAAAAGCCTGTTCGACTGGGCGTCGCGCATCACCCGGGATGTCTATGCCAACAAGCCTATGGTTCTGCTCGCCACCTCCCCCGGTCCCGGCGGAGCCAAAACCGTGTTGGCGCAGGCCGAAGGCTCCATGGGCTTTTTTGCGGGCGACGTGAAAGCCACCCTGTCGGTGCCAAGCTTCTACGACAACTTCGACGTTGAGGCCCAAGAGATGACGAATGCTGAGCTGAAGGCTCAGTTGGTAGACGCCATGAGCACACTGAAAACGGCGGTTGCCCAAGCCGCTTAACGTGCGCTCCTCCTCCAAAGTCTCAAACAAAAACCGCCCCAGGAAAAACCCTGGGGCGGTTCTTTTTACGCGGAGTGTGTAGAAGGGGGGAGGTCCGCGTCAGCGAAGCCGAAGCTTAGCTGGTAAAGTATTGACCACCGTTCACGGTGATGGTGGAGCCGGTGATGAAGCCTGCTTCTTCCGAAGCCAAGAACACGACGCAGCGTGCGATTTCGGACGGCTCGCCCAAACGGCCCACCGGGATGTACGGCAGGATTTGCGTGGCCAGAACGTCTTCGGGGATGGCTTTGACCATTTCGGTGGCGATGTAACCCGGCGCAACCGCGTTGACGGTGATGCCTTTGCGCGCACCTTCTTGAGCCAGCGCTTTGGTGAAACCGATCAGACCCGCTTTCGCAGCCGAGTAGTTCGACTGACCCATTTGACCTTTTTGGCCGTTGATGGAGCTGATGTTGATGATGCGGCCAAAACCACGGTCGCGCATGCTGTCGATGACGTTTTTGCAGGTGTTGAACAAGCTGTCCATGTTGGTGGACATGACGTCGCGCCATTGATCGATGGTCATTTTGTGCAGCATGGCGTCGCGCGTGATGCCGGCGTTGTTGACCAGAACGTCGATGGGGCCAATCTCGCCTTCGATTTCCAAGATCGCCGTGTGGCAGCTGTCAAAGTCTGCAACGTCGAACTTGTGAACGCGAATGCCGGTCAGTTCTTTGAACGTGGCGGCGGCTTCGTCGTTTCCGGCGTAGGATGCGCAAACTTCAAGGCCTGCTTCTTTTAATGCGATGGAAATGGCTGCGCCGATGCCGCGCGTGCCACCGGTAACCAGTGCTGTACGTGCCATAGTGAATACTCCTGGGGAAGTCCCTGTAAGATGTTAGTTTGTTTTTGTACTTTTATGATTAGTCGCGTTCGACACACATGGCAATGCCCATACCGCCGCCGATGCACAACGTGGCGAGGCCTTTTTTGGCATCGCGTTTTTGCATCTCAAACAGCAACGTGACCAGAACGCGCGTGCCGCTGGCGCCGATGGGGTGACCCAGTGCAATGGCGCCGCCGTTGACGTTCACTTTGTCGGTGTCCCAGCCCAAGTCTTGGTTCACGGCGCACGCTTGTGCGGCGAACGCTTCGTTGGCTTCGACCAAGTCCAGATCGTCGATGGACCAACCGGCTTTTTCCAACGCCGCTTTGGACGCCGGGATCGGGCCCGTGCCCATGATTTCCGGATCCACACCCGTGGTAGCCCAAGATTTGATGCGGGCCAAGCCTTTGATGCCGCGTTTTTCGGCGTCTTCGGCGCTCATCAACACACAAGCGGCTGCGCCGTCGTTGATCCCCGAAGCGTTGCCAGCTGTGACCGTGCCGTCTTTGGAAAAGGCCGGGCGCAGTTTGCCCATGCCTTCGACAGTTGCGCCATGACGGGGGTATTCGTCGTCTTCCATCACGGTTTCGCCCTTGCGGGTTTTGATGGTGACGGGAACGATTTCGTCTTTGAACTTCCCGGCTTTTTGTGCGGCTTCGGCTTTGTTTTGCGAAGCGGCGGCAAATTCGTCTTGGGCTTCGCGGGTGAGTTGGAACTTGGTCGCTACGTTTTCCGCCGTGGTGCCCATGTGATAGCCGTTGAACGCATCCCACAGACCGTCTTTGATCATGGTGTCGACCAGCTCGGTCGGGCCCATTTTGGTGCCGGAGCGCAGGTAGGTCGTGTGTTGGGACAGGCTCATGTTTTCCATGCCGCCTGCAACCACAATGGAGCTGTCGCCGCATTGAATGGCTTGGCTACCCAGCGCAATGGTGCGCAGACCGGAACCGCAAACTTGGTTGATGGTGTAAGCGGTGCTTTCGACCGGGATGCCTGCGTTGACGGCAGATTGGCGGGCCGGGTTTTGGCCGGCACCTGCGGACAGAACGTTGCCCATGATAACTTCGGAGACGTCTTGCGCATCCACGCCGGCGCGGCTTAAAGCTTCGGTGATGACAATGCGACCCAGCTCAACAGCAGGCGTGGTTGCCAAAGTGCCGGAAAAGGCACCGATTGGAGTACGGACGGCGCTGGCGATGACGATATCGGTCATTAGATATTCTCCCAAGTTCGGGCATGTGTTGTTTTGGGGCTTAAGCCCTCGTTGCCCAGTTCTGAAACCCTGTGAACCCTCAGCTTAGAGTGATTTTCACCACGGTTGCAATAAAAATGTTGCACTGCACAAAAGAAATTTTGGCGGCTGCAACATTTTTTCATTGCATTGCAGCAAGCTGCGGCACAAAGTGATAGTGGATATTAGATAAAACTGAACGACAGTTTGATGACACGAACCGCGAAACCCGGCGTGTTTTGATCAAACTGCACAGGGGTGGGTATGGCTGAGAAAAAACGAAACGAAGACCCGATTGTCATTAAAAAGTACGCCAACCGGCGTTTGTACAACACCGCAACCAGCAGTTACGTAACTCTGGATCACTTGGCGCAAATGGTGCGCGACAGTGTTGATTTTGTGGTTCACGATGCGAAGTCTGGTGAGGACATCACGCGCCAAGTTCTGACGCACATTATTGTGGAAGAAGAAGCCAAGGGCACGAACTTGCTGCCGCTGAGCTTCTTGCGTCAATTGATCTCGCTGTACGGCGACAGCCTGCAGTCCATGGTGCCGAGCTATCTGGAACAGACCATGAAGGCTTTTTCCGGCAACCAAGATCAAATGCGCGAAGTCATGGAACAAACCTTCGGCGCTAACACCGCCATGAAACCGTTCGAAGACATGGCCCGTCAAAACATGGCCATGTTCGAAAACGCCATGAAGATGTTCAACCCGATGGCGCCTGGGCAAGGTGGCGTACCGGGCGCGGAAACACCCGCAGCATCTGCGGAAACGCCGTCCACGGACGAAAGCGACGATCTGCGCAAGCAGTTGGAGCAAATGCAGCAGCAGTTGAATGAGCTGAGCAAGCGGGGCTAAGTCTCTCGCGAGCGTCACGAATACAAAAGCCCGTCTCGTTGAGGCGGGCTTTTTTGTGCGCAATATTTAAGGCGTCATTCCTGCGCAGGCAGGAATCCACGGACTTTTCGGTTCAGTGTCTCTTGAGAGTGTTCCGTGACGTTAAGCCCATAGGCACCTGCCTTCGCAGGTGCGACGGTTTCTTTTTTAACGTAATACAGGATGAAAAGTTTGTGCCCGCCGTGGTGAGGATGTTGTTTCACCAGGAACTTTTGGATATCTGTTAGTACATTCTCTACACATTAACTTGCTCCTGGAAAAATGAACAAGGTGGATCAGTTTGTCATCTGCTTCATAACACCGTGGACAAAACGGGTCTCCCGTTGGGTTGCCGTTTTCATCTGCGCGAAAGTACATTTCATTATGGCGCACTAAAGTTTCGCGAGTTTCTAACCTCTTCTCAAGCTCATGGATCAATTCATCTTTGCGAATGTGATCGGTTTTCAGTTCCGCAACTTGGACCTGGGATTCCGCGAGCTTTGAGGTGAGTTCCGCAATTGCCATTTTCGCCTCGGCAGATTCAGCAATCTCTTTTACCTTAAGCAGACCCTTTGCCAGCTCAATTGATGCGCTTACGGATGTAATTAAAGTTCCCGGGTCAACCATTTCAATCTCCGAATCGGTGTTTGCAGCCATTATAACACCCTCTATACTTGTCATCCCTGCGAAGGCAGGGATCCATGGGCTTGTCGGTTTAGTGTCTCTTGAGGCTGTCTCGTGGCGTTACGCCCATAGGCACCTGCCTGCGCAGGTGCGACGGAGAGTTTAGGGAGGTTTGGGTGAAGCAACCCTGTGTCTACATCCTCACGAACAAGCGGTATGGCACCCTCTATATCGGGGTGACTAGTGATCTCGCTCGTCGGATTTGGGAGCACAAGAACAATGTCATTGATGGCTTTACGAAAAAGCACGGGCTACATCTTCTCGTTTACGCCGAGCCTCACGACACCATGGAAGCTGCCATTGTCCGCGAAAAACAGCTCAAGCTGTGGAAGCGCGAATGGAAAATCAATCTAATTCAATCCACTAACCAAAACTGGCGCGACCTCTACGCCGAACTCTGCGCTTAGTGCACCGCACACATACTTCGGAAGTATTGAATTAACCGAAAATTAACCATAGAATTTGTAACATAAATCAGCTCCCCAAGAGTGGCAGAAGTCCTCTCGACGGGCGTTTAACGGGAAGAAAACCTTCTCATCTCGGCAACCCAGAAAGGGGATCTGTGATGACCTTCAAGACTTACAACATTCAAAATGTAAACGTCCTCGTCGTTGACGATGACATCCATTCACGCCAAATCGTCAAAGGGATTTTGTGGGCTCTCGGTGTGCGCGATGTGCGCGAGGCCAAGGACGGGGCCGAGGCGCTGCGCATTCTCCAAACCTTTGCCGCAGACATCGTCTTTTGCGATTGGAACATGTGCCCCATCGATGGGCTGGAGTTCACGCGGTTGGTGCGCACCAGTACCGACAGTCCCAACCCGTTCGTTAACATCGTCATGTTGACGGCGCACCGGGAGTTTAAACACGTGATCGAGGCGCGTGATGCGGGCATCAACGAATACCTGATCAAGCCGGTTTCGCCGAAATCCTTGTACGCCCGGATTTGCGCGGTGATCGACAACCCCAGGCCCTACGTGCGGTGTTTCGGTGATGGCGAGTACTTCGGCCCAACCCGCAGGCGACATGATTCGGAACTCTACGCAGATGCAGAACGCCGCCATTCGGCCCCGGTCGAGGTCGCGCGTCAGTCGTTGGGGTATGCTTAAGTGCTGTGCACTAAAAAAGGCCGGATGTTGGTCCGGCCTTTTTTGCGTTAACGCGTGAGCGGTTTGTATTGAATGCGATGGGGTTCCACCGCGTCGTCGCCGAGCCTGCGTTTTTTGTCTTCTTCATAGTCGGCGAAGTTGCCTTCGAACCAGACCACTTCGGAATTGCCTTCAAACGCCAAAATGTGCGTGGCGATGCGGTCCAGAAACCAGCGATCGTGCGAGATCACCACGGCGCAGCCGGCAAAATCCAACAAGGCTTCTTCGAGCCCGCGAAGTGTGTCCACGTCCAAATCGTTGGTCGGTTCGTCCAGCAAGATCACGTTGGCGCCGGTTTGCAGCATTTTGGCCAAGTGCACGCGGTTGCGCTCACCACCGGAAAGCTGGCCGACTTTCTTTTGTTGGTCGCCGCCTTTGAAGTTGAACCACGACACATAGGCGCGCGACTGAACCTCTTTGCCGCCCAGCTGAATGATGTCGAGCCCGTCCGAGATTTCCTCCCACACGCCTTTGCTGTCATCTAGGGTGTCGCGGGACTGATCCACGTAACCGAGCTTAACGCTGTCGCCGATTTTCAGCGCGCCGCCATCGGGCTCGTCTTTGCCGGTGATCATGCGAAACAGGGTGGTTTTACCCGCACCATTGGCGCCGATGATGCCGACAATCCCGCCCGGCGGCAGTTTGAAGTCCAAATTGTCGATCAACATCTTGTCGCCAAAACCCTTGGTGAGGCCTTCGGCTTCGATGACGTTTTGGCCCAAACGCGGCCCGGCGGGGATGGTGATTTGGGCCTGGCCGATGCGCTTGTCTTTGTCTTGGGCCAGCAATTCTTCATAGGCCGAAATACGCGCTTTGGATTTGGATTGGCGCGCTTTGGGCGATTGGCGGATCCATTCCAATTCGTGTTTGAGGGTGCGTTGACGCCCGGTTTCTTCTTTTTCTTCGTGGGCCAGACGTTTTTCTTGTTGTTCCAGCCAGCTGGAATAGTTGCCTTCGTACGGAATGCCGCGACCGCGATCCAGTTCCAAAATCCAGCCCGTGACGTTGTCCAGGAAGTACCGATCGTGGGTCACGATCATCACGGTGCCTTTGTAGTCTTCCAAGTGGCGTTCCAACCAAGCCACCGATTCCGCGTCCAAGTGGTTGGTGGGTTCATCCAGCAGCAAGATGTCGGGCTTTTGCAGCAACAAACGGCACAGCGCGATTCGGCGTTTTTCACCGCCCGAAAGCTGTTCCACCGAGCTGTCGGCCGGCGGGCAGCGCAGGGCGTCCATGGCGATTTCGATGGTGCGTTCCAGCTCCCAGCCGTCACACGCGTCGATCTTTTCTTGCAGCTCGCCTTGTTCTTCCAACAGAGCGGTCATTTCATCGTCTTCCATGGGTTCGGCGAACTTCATGGAAATTTCGTTGAAGCGGTCCAGCAAATCTTTGGTTTCGCCCAAACCATGCATCACGTTTTCAACCACGCTCAAAGAATTGTCGAGCTCCGGTTCTTGTTCCAGATAGCCGACTTTGACGCCGTCCGCCGCCCAGGCTTCGCCGTTATAATCGGTGTCGATGCCAGCCATGATTTTGAGCAGCGTGGATTTACCCGCACCGTTGTGGCCCAGGACGCCGATTTTGACACCGGGCAGGAAAGACAGGGTGATGCCCTTCAAAATTTCTTTGCCGCCGGGGAAGACCTTGGACAGGTTCTTCATGACATAGATGTATTGGTAAGCCGCCATGGACTGAGCGCTCCGCATGAGTTGTCGGTGAGTTTGGTCACTGGTTTTAACCCATCGCTACGGCGATGGGCAATTGCAATGTTTAGGATTTGGCAGACGCCAGCTTTTCGGCGTCGTCGAGAATGGCGTCGATCTGGTCGAGCTCAACCTCGTGATAAAAATCCCCACCGATGATTTTGACGTTGGGACCTTCGCCGCAATAGCCCATGCACACGCTTTCTTTGACGCTGATCAAGGGATGGTCGTCAAGAGTCCGCGCATCGGCGCGGTCCTGCATGGCTTTGAGCAGGGCTTTCGACTGGCTGCCGGCACACGAATTCCCGCTCATGCGCAGGTTGGTGCAGACGAACACGGAGACTTTGGGCTTAAGGGTCGTTTGTGGATTGCTCATGGCATAAGCTTTGCCCGGAAAAGACGGCGTGGTCAACCCTGTAAAGAGACATTACTAAAAGTAGATTGAACTGACTTGTGAGTTCTGTATAGTTGCATGCAGTTAACCTGTAGTGTGCAAATTCAATTCAATAGCAGGGGTGGATTTTGATGATTGGTCTGAGAAATAAGGTGAGCCGTTTTGTGAAAGTGGGCTTAGGGGTGGTCATTTGTGCCGGGGCTTTGTCGGCCTGTCAAACAACGAGCCAACCGCTTGAGAAAAAAGATGTCACGCTTGATGACATCCACATCGTCTTGCCGGACAGTCTGTTGAATTTGAAGGGGTTTGAAATTGAACGCATATTCGTTCAAGAAGAGGGCAGCTATGTGAACGAAGAGGTCAAGTTCAAGGGTGGATTTTTTAGTTTTGAACGCTATTTCAGGGGTGGTTTTACCCGTGTCAGTGAACACAACCTCGACAAAATAGTCGGTAAATATTACAGCAGTTTTGAGCCCCTCAAACCAAGCGCTGCGGTACATGCGAATGTCGGCACGCTGTACCATACGACAATTTATAATGGGAAAGAGGATGTGACTTGCGTGGTCGGCATGGGCAACCAGGGCCGCACGATCGCGTTGACACGAGGTCCTGGGTATACGGGACGTATCAGCGGTCAGCATTGTGAAATCGGCAAAAAACCAGACTTGGATACAGTCGTTTTGCCATTGCTGAAGAAAATTAAGCTGCGGTCTTAAGCACCATCACCCAAACTGCGCCACACCTTTGCGGTGGGGGTTGATCGGCAGCGGGGCCATGAGCTTTTTGTCGAGTTTGCGCAATTGCAGGCTTAGCTCTTGTCCCAGCGCACCGCCGTCGCCTTGGATGTCTTGACGCACCACGATGTCGAGCCCATTGATCGCCGCGTCGAAGATTTCGCGGGTTTGGTTCCACATGCGGATGTCGACCTTGATGGCACGCGCCAACGTGCGGGCAAAGGCTGAAATCAGCGGATAGCCCATCAACGTGCCTTCCAACTGCAAGCGGTTCACCAAGTTCGTCATCAGGGAAATGTTGCGCGCGCGCATGTCTTCGTTTTGATCGGATAAACGGTAGGCGAGGCGCAAAACCTCGACGTCGCCCAGCACCCATTCGGCATAGGTTTGTGTGTGTGGAGCCAGCAGGTGGTGGGCCTGGAACTTTTCTTGGACTTCGATTTGGTCGCGCATGCGGCCCAGGGCGATTTCAGCCAAATAGTGCGGCAGGTCGAAGCACCCGACATCCGGGTCGGCACCTTTGCCCAAGATTTCGATATAGGGTTTTTTGATGCGGCGATTTTCTTCCAACACGACTTCGGTGGTGTTGCGCCTGCGGTCGGGACCAAAATAGGCTTTGGATTTGAAAAAGGCCGGGTTGGCGCCCATCACGTTGAGCACGTGCTTGCGCAAGGAATTGATGGAAAACGGCTTGGCAAAAACGGCGTTGGCCCCGGCGCCCCGGGCGCGCTCGACCTTTTCAGAGTCCAAATCCCCGCTCATGATAATGGTGCGCAAAAAGCGATCGGGGGATTCGGCGTGGCTGCGCACCCAGTTGAGCAACATCATCCCGCCGACGGGTTCCATGTCCCATTCGGTGATGAGCAAATCAACCGGGGGGGTGTTGGAATTGAGCACGGTGTGGTTGGAATGGCGCAACTGTTCGATCGCGGCCGCCCCGTTCGCGACGGAGTTGACCGTGCCCACTCCGATGTCTTGGAGTGTGCTCACCAAAAGCGCGCGTGACGAAGGGTTTTCGTCCGCGACCAGAACCGAGCAGTATTTGAGCCCTCTTTCGTCCATACTTCCAAGCCTTTAGGTGGCGAATCGCAGTTGCGCGAATCACACCAAAGCCATTATGGACGCGCGATTGCTAACGGTTTCTAAACGCACAGAAAAAGGCTTGGACCGCGCGCCTGGCTGCTTTGTGATTGAGGGCTTTGCCTATCTGGCGTTTTGCGGCAAGATAGTCCAATGGATCTAAATTGGTATACATTGAGGTTATGACAGACAGGATCTCCTCCCCATCGTCCGACGCAAGTGCCCGCCCACGCAAACGCATGGAGCGCGAAGAACGCGAAGCGCACATTGTTGAAGAGGCCATTCAGTTTTTTGCGGAAAATGGCTTCGAAGGGAAAACCCGCGACTTGGCGGACAGGATCGGCATCACCCAGCCGTTGCTGTATCGCTACTTCCCCAGCAAGGAAAGCTTGATCGAGCGGGTTTATGAAGAGGTCTATGTCAGCCGCTGGGATACCAACTGGGAAACCATGGTGGTGGATCGCGACCGTCCCCTTCAAGACCGCTTGACCCAATTTTACAAAGAATACGCCAAGGCCGTTTACGATTACGTCTGGGTGCGGATTTTTGTCTTTTCGGGTCTGCGGGGCATCGACATCAACAATCGCTATTTGGGTCACCTGCGCAGCCGCTATTTAGAGCCCGTATGTCTGGAACTTCGCCACGCATACGGCCTGCCCGATGCGTCAGAAGTTCCGATTTCGGATGAAGAGGTCGAGCACGTCTGGAGCCTGCACGGCATGTTCTTTTATCGCGGCATTCGTCACTTTGTGTACGGCTTGCCCATCACCGAAGATGTGGACGGTGCGATCGATAACGAAGTGCGCACATTCTTAAACGGTGCACACGACACCGTGCGCGACATCGTCGCTCGTCAGAACGATTCCAGCGCTTAAGTGCCCCTCACTTAAGCGCTAAGGTCATGTAGACGGTTCCGGCCCGGTGGCTCAGCTGGACCTTGATGCGGTCAGTATGGGGGCGAAACTCCAGATCGTGTTCGGAATTTGTTTTGCGTTTTTTGACGCGCCACGTGCGCCGCACGTCATAGACTTTTTTGCGCGCGCCATCCTTAAAGACGATCTCGCGCCCGCCGTCGTACCAAAAGTAAGACGCCAAGCTTTGGCGATAAACGGCGGCCCCTTTTTTCTTTTCAAAAACCAGGCCTAAGGCATAGATGTTGGGGCGGATTTTGAGGATTTTATATTTGGCGAGATCATAGCGTCCGTCGGCAAAGCCAAAGGCCAAGTCTAGCTTGGCGTGGGCATCCACAACGGTGATGGCGCGGGCTTTGGGACGGCGGTTTTGATCTTCGAAAAACCGCTGAACCTCATCGGCGGATACCGTCAGGTCCGAAGACAGCGCCAAAGCTTGGCTTGCGAACAGGCTTATGACGGCAAACAGAGCAAGGGATTTCAACATAACCAGGGCCTCCACTAATAGGAGACCCAGGTTACGGTGTTGAAGCTGAAGGGGTGCTGAACGCCTCTAGTTGCAGTTTTCGTCTTTCGCCAGTTGGGCTTCGACGCACGCCAAGGCGGTCAGGTTGAACAGACCGCGCGGGGTGACCGACGGTGTGACGATGTGTGCAGGCTTTGCCCCGCCCAACAGCACCGGGCCCACGCGCAAACCATTGCCCATAATTTTCAGCAAGTTCGACGATGTGTTGGCTGCGTCCAAGTTCGGCATAATCAAAAGGTTGGCCACACCGTCCAGGCGAGAATTGGGGAAGATGCGTTTGCGCAGGTCTTCATCCNGTTTGCGCAGGTCTTCATCCAATGCGGCGTCGGCGTGCATTTCGCCTTCGAATTGGAAGTCGGGCTGCAAATCTTCCAAGAGTTCCACCGCGCGGCGCATTTTGTTGGCCGATGTGTTGGACACATTGCCGAAGTTGGAATGGCTGAGAAGGGCCACCTTGGGCTCTTGACCGAAGCGACGAACCTCTTTGGCGGCGAGCATGGTGATCTCGGCGATTTCTTCTGGGGAAGGGTCCGGATTCACGTAAGTATCGGCCAAAAACAGCGTGCCCGTGGGCATGATCATGACGCTCAGTGCGGCGTTCACCGAACACTCTTCGTGTTGACCGATGACGTTCATAATATAGCGGTGGTGCCACATATATTGACCGTATGTGCCGCAGATCATTGCATCCGCTTCGCAGCGGGCGACCATGATGGCTGCAATCGCCGTTGAGTTGGTGCGTATGATGGTCTTGGCCGCTTCTGGCGAAACGCCTTTGCGTTCGTTGAGCTCGTGATACAGCTGCCAGTATTCGCGATAGCGCGGATCATTTTCCGGGTTACAGATTTCCACGTCGCTCAATCGTAGGCCCAGTTTTTGGGCGCGATGATGGATGACTTCGGGGCGACCCACCAAGATCGGTTTGGCCAAACCCTCGTCCAGCAAGGCCTGTACACAGCGCAGCACGCGCTCGTCCTCGCCCTCGGCAAAGACCACACGGCGCACATCACGTTTGGCCGCTTCGACAACCGGCTTCATCAACATGCCGGAGCGATAGACGAAGCGTTCCAAGCTTTCGATGTAGGCATCAAAGTCTTCTATAGGGCGCGTGGCCACGCCGCTGTCCATGGCGGCTTTGGCCACGGCGGGGGCGATTTCGACGATCAGTCGCGGGTCGAACGGCTTGGGGATTAAATAGTCCGGCCCGAACACCAGGTCTTCGCCCCGGTAGGCATCGGCGACCTCGGCGCTGGATTCGGCGTGGGCCAAATCGGCTAAGGCCTGCACGCAGGCGAGCTTCATGTCGTCGTTCACCGTGGTGGCACCGACGTCGAGCGCCCCGCGAAAGATGAACGGGAAGCACAAAACGTTGTTCACTTGGTTGGGATAGTCCGACCGCCCCGTGGCGATAATGGCGTCGGAACGGACCTCTTTCACCGCTTCGGGCCGGATTTCCGGCTCGGGGTTGGCGAGTGCTAAAATAATCGGGTCTTGGGCCATTTTAGCGACCATGTCGGGTTTTAAAACGCCGGGCGCGGAAAGCCCTAAGAACAAGTCTGCATCCCCGATGACCTCGTCTAAATCCCGTGCATCGGTGTCTTGGGCGTATTCGGCCTTTTGGTCGGTCATGCCGTCCGTGCGGCCTGTGTAGACCACGCCTAAATGGTCCGACAGGTAGACGTTTTCGCGCTTGGCCCCCATCAACAGCAACATATCCAAGCACGCAATACCCGCAGCGCCGCCACCGGTGGACACGATCTTGATGTCTTCGATGTTCTTTTCGACCAAGCGAAGCCCGTTCAACACGGCCGTGCCGACGACAATGGCGGTGCCGTGTTGGTCGTCGTGAAATACGGGGATGTTCATTTTTTCGCGCAGGGTGCTTTCAACGATGAAGCACTCCGGCGCTTTGATGTCTTCTAAGTTGATGGCGCCGAAGGTGGGCTCCAACATGGCGATGGCTTCGGACAGCTTGTGCGGGTCCTTTTCGTCCATCTCGATATCGAACACGTCGATGCCGGCGAACTTTTTGAACAGGACCGCTTTGCCTTCCATCACCGGCTTGGCGGCCAGCGGGCCGATGTCGCCTAAGCCCAAAACGGCGGAGCCATTGGTCACCACGCCGACCAAGTTGCCGCGCGTGGTATAGCGCGCCGCAGCCGACGGGTCTTCAACAATGGCTTCGCACGCGTCCGCCACGCCCGGCGAATACGCCAGCGATAGATCGCGTTGGTTGGCCAGGGGTTTTGTGGGGGTAATGCACAGCTTACCAGGGCGCGGCAGCTCGTGATAATTCAGAGCCGCCTCACGCGTCACTTTTCGTGTCATGATCGTACCTACTCACCAAAGGTATCATTTAAAAATGCACCCGTCGCTCCGTCGCACGAATTCCCCACAAATTCTTGTGTGCGCAGAGGTTATTTTTATACGTAGTACATTCGCAGCGGATTATAAGGAAAGATTCTCCCCTGCACAGGGTAAAAAGCATGCGCCAAGCGCGTCGCTGCTATGCACCGGGGGCGTGCGATGGGGCGGGCGCAGACATAGCAGAGTATGAACTTTGGGATGATTTCACTCAAAAATCGGACAAAATGGTCAAAATATTGGACAGAACGTCAAGTTTGGGTTTTGGAATTGCTCTATAATGCGCAAGTATTGCGTTAGAGGTGGTTTGCGGAGGGGTCTGAATGAGTGCGCAGTTTTTTCAGACGTACATTTTAGAAGATTTGATCGAAAAAATTCTGCACGGTGATTATCACCACGCGGTTGAGCTGTGGCGCGTGCGTGTTGAAGCCGTCGGCAAATGCGAACGTGTCTGCGGTGACGACCGTTTCACCCAAGACACCCTTGCCTGTGGACGGTGTTTGGCACGCAAGCTCTATCTGGAAGGGGCGCGTACAGCCAACGACAATGCAGGCCATGCGAAAACCGCAGGCACGTTGGAAGACTGGCTGCAAACGTTGATTGCCCCCCAAGTCAATCCGTCCCCCTTGTGAGTGGGCGGCTTATATTTCCACTTTGATGAATTTGTCGCTGTCTTTGTCGTATTGCGACATTTCGCCTTCGGCAATGTCGAGATACCAGCCGTGGATTTCCAGCTCGCCCTTTTCGACGCGCGAACGCACGAACGGGAAGGTCATCAGGTTTTCCAAAGACACGATCACGGACTGGCGTTCGCAACAGCGGTCCAGTTCGGCTCCTGTGGCGTCGGGGTTCTTTTTCTTCGCCAGCTCATAGCCTTTGTTGATGATTGAGGTCCAGCACGGCAAGAAGTGGCCGTCAATGGGGTTGCCTTCTTGCCCATTGACCATGGCTTTCACACCAGCGCAGTGGGCATGTCCGAACACCACGACGTTTTTCACGCCCAGCTTATCAACGGCAAATTCAATGGCGGCCGAGGTGCCGTGATACGTCACATCGTCACCGCCTTCGTAGGGCGGAACCACGTTGGCGACGTTGCGGATGGAAAAGATATCGCCGGGTTCGGCCTGCAACACGATGGCCGGATCGACGCGGGAATCGGCGCACGCAATGACCAGAGCCTTAGGCTTTTGGCCTTTTTCGACCAAGTCCTGATAGAGTTCTTTGTGGTCTTCGAAAAAGCGCTCGTGAAAGGTGGAAAAGCCTGAAACGAGTTTGTCGATGGCATCGTTCATGTGTGTGCTCCCTCTAACGCGACGAAAGTTAACCTTCAATATCGCTAAGTAGTGCGCCCAGTGTGCGTGTCAAGCGCATTAAGTCTGTGTCCGTCGACAAACGATGATCGCCGGTCTTGATGAACTGGATTTCCACATCGTCCGTAACCAGGGCGTCTTGGATCTTGAGCGCCGTTTGCCACGGCACGTCGGCGTCCTTCATGCCCTGGATCAGGCGCACGGGCTTTTGGATATTCAACGGTTCGCGCAAAAGCAAATGATTTTTGCCGTCCTCGATCAAAAGCTTGGAAATGATGTAGGGATCGTTCGGATCATAGTCATTGGGAACCGCGACTTGGCCTTCGGTCATGAGGTTTTCGCGTTGCTCTGGCGTCAATTCTTGCCACATTAAATCTTCGGTGAAATCAGGTGCGGCGGCAAGACCGAGCAAAGCTTGGATGCGTTCGGGGCGGTCGCGCGCAACCATCAACGACACCCAGCCCCCCATGGAGCTGCCGACGATCACCTGCGGGCCTTCGGTCAAGGTGTCCAACGCGCACAAAGCGTCCTTGGCCCAGTCCCCAATACAGGTTTCTTCAAACGTGCCCGACGACTGGCCGTGTCCGGTGTAGTCGAAGCGCAGAAACGCGCGACCTTCGGCCCGGCACCAGTCTTCAAGGGCCAAAGCCTTGGAGCCTTCCATGTCAGAGCGCAGCCCGCCGCAGAAAATCACCCCTGTGGGCTTGGTTTCGTCGGTGCGTTGGGTGAAGTGATAGGCGATTTTCGCACCGTCTTCGCGCTCGAGTATTTGTGGAGAATCGTCTGAAAAAGCTTGCATTTCTCTGGACACCTCACTAATGACCTGCAACCATGTTTTGCTATACTTTTGCACAAATGTGAAAAGGGGCGATAACCATTTTTGCAAACTTTAACATCCTTTGGCCACAGGCCAAACGGTCGCCAGACACCGAAAGTGCACCCGCGCCGCAAGCATCCCAAACCGATGCGCCCAAGGTGACGGTGCTTCAAGTCCTGCCCGCCCTGGGCGGCAGTGGCGGGGTTGAGCGCGGAACGGTGGAAATTGCGGGCTGCATTCACAAGACGGGCTGGCGCTCTTTGGTGGCCAGTAACGGCGGTCCGCGGGTTTATCAGCTCCAACGTGCGCACGCCGAACATTTCGAACTGCCCTTGCATTCCAAAAATCCGTTTGTGATGCGCGCCAACATCAAAAAGCTGCAAACGCTTATTGAAGAGCAAGGCGTGGACTTGGTTCATGCCCGCTCCCGCGCGCCGGCGTGGAGCGCGTATTATGCCTGCAAACGCACGGGCACGCCGTTTATGACGACGTTTCACGGCACCTACGGGGCGGGCAATGCGCTCAAACGCGCCTACAACGCCATCATGACCAAGGGTGAGCGCATTATCGCCATTTCGCGCTTTATCGCCGGGCATTTGAAACAAATGTACGGCGCGCCGGGGGACAAAATCCGGGTGATCCACCGGGGCGTGGATTTGGACAGCTTCAACACCGGCCTTGTCAGTGTGGAACGGGTGGTGAAGCTCGCCAATCAATGGCGGCTGGAAGACGGTTATCCTGTGGTGATGCTGCCGGGCCGCTTAACCCGCTGGAAAGGTCAAGGTGTGTTCATCGAAGCCATCGCCGCCCTGGGACGCAAAGACATCTGCTGCGTGTTGGTGGGTTCTGACCAAGGGCGCACGGGCTATCGCAAAGAGCTGGAACGCCTGATCGAAGCCAATGACCTGTCCGGTGTGGTGCGCATTATGGATCACTGCGACGATATGCCCGCCGCCTACATGCTGGCCGACGTGATTGTGTCGGCCTCCACCGACCCCGAAGCGTTTGGCCGCGTGGTGGTCGAAGCCCAAGCCCTGGGCCGTCCGGTCGTCGCCCCCAACCATGGCGGGGCGTGTGAAACCATTATCGACCGTGACACCGGCTGGCTGTTTGAGGCTGGCGACAAGGACGCCCTGTCCCAAGCGTTGAAAGAAGCCTTAGACCTGGACGAAGAAGGCCGCCAAGCCTATTCGGCGCGCGCCATTGAAAGTGTGGCTGAGAATTTCTCCAAAGACGCCATGTGCGAAAAGACCTTGGCCGTATACCGGGAAGTCTTGGCGGATCATGGCAAACTCTGACAACATCCTTGTCATCAAGTTGGGTGCGCTGGGCGACTTCGTCCAGGCGTTGGGCCCGGCCAAGGCCATCCGCACGCACCACCCAGACGCCGCCATCGTTTTGCTGACCACCAAGCCCTACGTGTCGCTGGCCGAAGCGTCCGGCCTGTTCGACGAAATTTGGACTGATGATGACAAGCCCAAAGCCTGGCAGTTTGGCAAGGTGAGGGGGCTCAGCCGCTTGCTGAAATCGGGTCATTTTAAGCGCGTCTACGATTTGCAGACTTCGGATCGTTCCAGCTTTTATTACCGCTTGTTTGGGTTTGGCAAAAAGCCCGAATGGTCGGGCATCGCGCGGGGCTGTTCGCACCCCCATGCAAACCCCAAGCGTGACGACATGCACACCATCGAACGCCAAGCCGAACAGCTCAAAATGGCGGGCATCGAAGATGTGCCCATGCCCGATCTCAGCTTCGCCAACAAGGACGTGTCTCAATTTGGCATCGAAAAACCCTTCGCCCTGTTGGTCCCCGGCGGCGCCCCCCACCGCCCGGCCAAACGCTGGCCGGTGGAAAAGTTCGTTGAGCTGGCCAATCATCTGTTTTCCGAAGGCATCACGCCCGTTCTGCTGGGTTCCCGCGCCGAGCAAGCCATCATGGGCGTGATCGAACGCGAAGCCCCTGGTTCGGTGAATCTGTGTGCTAAGACGGATTTCATCGACATCGCCGTGCTGGCCCGCGGTGCGGCACTGGCCGTGGGTAATGATACCGGCCCCATGCACATGATCTCACTGGCGGGCTGTGCATCCGTGGTTTTGTATTCATTCGAGAGCAACCCCGAACTCTGCGCGCAACGCGGCCCAAAGGTCGAAATTCTGAGGAAACCGAACTTGGAAGACCTGGGCCAAGACGAGGTCTGGAACGCTGTACGCCGCATTGCGCCGTTGTCTTAATCTTCACCGCAAAGAGGTTGCTTGACACAGCCCCGTTTCCCCTTACATTCCGGGGTTTCGACACGCATTCAAACGCTCTGATAGCGCAAGGCAATACGACATATGGTTAAGCTTACTCTTCCCGACGGAACCAATCGCGAATACGACGCCCCTGTAACGGGTGCAGACGTTGCGGCTGACATCGGTCCGGGACTGGCAAAAGCCGCTTTGGCGGTGAAGATCAACGGTGACATGGCGGACTTGTCTTTGCCCATCACCGAAGACGTGGACTTTGCCATCGTCACCGCCAAGGACGAGGAAGCGTTGGACCTTTTGCGCCACGACGCTGCGCACATCATGGCCGAAGCCGTGCAAGAGCTTTACCCCGAAGTCCAGGTCACCATCGGCCCGGCCATCGAAAATGGGTTTTATTACGATTTCTCCAAGTCCGAACCGTTCACGCCGGAAGATCTGGAAAAGATCGAAAAGCGCATGCACGAGATCGTCGCGCGCAATGAAGAGATCAAACGCGAAGTCTGGAACCGCCAAGAGGCCGTCAATTTCTTCAAAGAAAAAGGCGAACACTACAAGGCGCAGATCATCGAAGCCATTCCGGGCGACGAAGACATCACCATGTACCGCCAGGGCGATTTTATCGATCTGTGCCGCGGGCCGCACTTGCCCAGCACGGGCAAACTGGGCAAATCGTTCAAGCTGATGAAGCTGGCGGGGGCCTACTGGCGCGGCGACAGCAACAACGAAATGCTTCAGCGCATCTACGGCACCGCGTGGGCGGACAAAAAGCAGCTCAAAGCTTATCTGCACATGTTGGAAGAAGCCGAAAAGCGCGACCACCGCCGCTTGGGCAAAGAAATGTCTTTGTTCCACCTCCAAGACGTGGCGCAGGGCTCGGTGTTTTGGCACCCCAACGGCTGGACCATGTACCGTGCGATCCAGACCTATATGCGTCAGCGCTTGGAAGCCGCCAACTACGTCGAGGTCAACACGCCGCAGATGGTGGACCGCACGTTGTGGGAAGACAGTGGGCACTGGGAAAAATTCCGCGAGAACATGTTCGTGGCCGAATCCGAAGACCGCATGCTGGCGATCAAGCCCATGAACTGTCCGTGCCACGTGCAAATCTTCAAACAAGGCACGACCAGCTATCGCGACCTGCCGCTGCGCATGGCCGAGTTTGGCTCTTGCGCGCGCAACGAACCGTCGGGCGCGCTGCACGGTCTGATGCGGGTGCGCGCGTTTGTGCAAGATGACGCGCATATTTTCTGCACCGAAGATCAGATCGAGGCGGAAACCAAAGAATTCATTTCTCTGCTGACGTCGATTTACAAAGATTTTGGCTTTGAAGAGTTTGTCATCAAATTCTCCGACCGTCCGGAAAAACGCGCCGGGTCCAACGAAACGTGGGACAAGGCGGAAAAGGCTTTGCGCGATGCATCCGAAGCCGCGGGCGTGGACATGACGCTCAACCCCGGCGAAGGTGCGTTCTATGGTCCGAAGCTGGAGTTTGTGCTGCGCGACGCCATTGGCCGCGATTGGCAGTGCGGCACGCTGCAGGTCGACTTCGTCTTGCCCGAGCGTCTGGACGCCGGTTTCATCGGTGAAGACGGCGAAAAACATCGCCCCGTCATGCTGCACCGCGCGATTTTGGGCAGCTTCGAGCGCTTTATCGGCATTTTGATTGAAAACTACGCGGGTCGCATGCCCATGTGGTTGGCCCCGGTTCAAGCCGTGGTCACGACCATCACGTCGGACGCGGATGAATACGCTGAAAAGGTTCTAAAAGACCTCAAAGCCGCTGGAATCCGGGCCGAAATCGATACGCGCAACGAAAAGATCAACTACAAGATCCGTGACCACAGCCACAAAAAAGTCCCCGCCATTTATGTGGTGGGCAAACGCGAAGCCGAAGACGGCAAAGTCGCGGTGCGCCGTTTGGGCGGAAAAGATCAAGAAATCCTTGCGCTGGAGGAGGCAATTGCTATCCTCTCGGCAGAAGCAAAAGGCCCGCTCGCCGGGAGCTAAGGCCGCTTAAACAGATAATAATCTTAAGCACTGTAAATTTTTGCGCAGCCCGGCCGCGCACCATTGTAGGAGAAGGGCCATCGCCCGCCCACCGTTTAACAAAAAGCCGACCATCGAAGGTCCGCGCGTGAATGAACGCATCACAGTAACCGAAGTCCGTTTGGTCGGACCCGACGGTGAAATGATCGGCGTCAAACCCACAAAAGAAGCCATCGATATTGCTGCCGACTTCGGTCTGGATTTGGTCGAAGTTTCGCCCAACGCTGAACCGCCCGTGTGCAAAATCCTCGACTACGGTAAGTACAAGTACGAGGAACAGAAAAAGCGCAACGAGGCGAAGAAAAAGCAAAAGGTCATCGCCATCAAGGAAATCAAGATGCGTCCCGGCATCGACATCCATGATTATGAGGTGAAGATGAAGGCGGCGCGCAAATTCTTGGACCACGGCGACAAGGTCAAAGTCACCATCCGCTTCCGCGGCCGTGAAATGGCTCACCAAGATTTAGGCTTGAAAGTCTTGAACCGTATGCGCGACGATTTGGGCGAAACCATCAAGGTTGAACAAGTGCCCAAATCCGAAGGCCGCATGATGACCATGGTGATCTCGCCGAAATAAGACGGTGTGCCTCGCATAAGAATTGAAAATCCCGGCCCGGAAATGGGCTGGGATTTTTTCGTGGGTAATACCTCAGTTTGGGATGCGCAGGGTACCAGTTGGTGCTAACGTATTCATATGTCGGACAACATTACCAAGGGCCAATACGTTGAACTGTCCCGCCAGATCGTGCAGCTCTATGAGTATATGGAGCGCATCAAGGCTGAGATTGCGGCGGTCAAGCATCCCAATGCTTCGGTGGACCACTTTAATAAGGCCGCCGATCAGTTGGACGCCATTGTGCAAGCCACGGAAGAAGCCACCAACACCATTATGGAGGCGACCGAATCCACCTCAGAACTGGTGGAGGGGCTGAGGAAAAAAGTTGCCCAAGAGGACCTTGGGGACGATTTCGACCACATCATCGAAAACTCCAACAAGGTGTTCGAAGCCTGCACCTTTCAAGACATCACCGGCCAGCGCATTTCCAAGATCGTGAAAACCATGAACTTGCTGGAAGGCACGCTGAGTTCTTTGGTGGTGATTATCGGCAAAGATTCCATCGCCGCACTTCCGGTTGCGGAAGTGAAAGCCGAAGAAAGTGGCGGCGTGGTCATGGACGGCCCGGCGCTGGAAGGCGACACCACGGTCAGCCAAGCCGATATCGACGCGTTGTTCGATTAACTTCGCCTCACCAGGGGAAATGTCCTGCTAGCTCTAGCTGTTCGTGATAAAGCTGTCACTGTTGTGCCAATCATCCGCCTTCCAAATTGGGAATGAGTTGGTGTTGCGCCAAGCTGCCGAGCACATCAGCAAAACCGAGACGTTGGGAAAATCGATGGCAATGGTGTCGATGATGCCTTTCCACCAGTGTGGATTGCGCACGGTTATATGGGCATTTTCGCCGTTGGGAAGGGTGGCTGCGGCCGGATAGCAGGCAACGTTGAGAATGACGAATTTTTCTGCATACGAAAAAATATCCCGCACAACGTTCGGCACATCCGCAATAAAAATGTGTTCGAGCACATCAAATGAAATCACGCAGTCCACGCTTTGGCGTTCATCAATGGCGCGGGCCGGCTCGTACCGGTAGGCCTTGTCCAGCCCAAAATACTGCATGGCCGTCTCACCACCCTCATCAAAACCCGGGGCTTGCCAATCCGCACCGCCGCAGCCGTAATCAAGTATGGAGGACACATCGAAGCGCTTGAGTTCTTCACGCAATTCTTGGCGATAAAACCGCAGTTCAAAATCGCTGAAAGGGTCTGAAACCCGGGTCCCGTCTCGGCGATCATATCCGCTCTCGGCCATTTCTGTGTAGGCGTCGATGAGCTTTAGGCCTTTGGTGCTCGATATTGGATTGTTCATGTCTGTTCCCCCCTGCCCATATCGGACACAATTAAGTCGATAACTTTGTCCCACGCATTATGGCTGTCACATCTATACAGACGTAAAGACGGATACCAAGCCGTCTCACTAGACTTTAACAACCACCGCCAGTCCGGGACAAAAGGCAGCATGGCGAACGTCTCGACACCTAAGCTGCCGGAAAAATGTACAGTGGAATTGTCGATGGAAATCACGAGGTCTAGGGCGGCGATTTGTGCAAAGAACGCGTCTAAATCCTGCAGAGGATCGCAATCGGCCCACTGGTGTAACTGGACCTGATGTTCAGAGACAAAATTTTCAATTTCCTCGGCATGGTTTCCGTATTGCAGGGAAACAACGTTCACATCCAGACCAAAAAAGGGAAGAAACGTCTCCAAAGAAATTGAGCGGCGCAGCTGTTGGTGCTTTTTTTGCCCGCCAAACCACGAAATCCCAATTGTCTTTGAGCCAGGCAAGTCTTTAAAGCGGGACGCCCAGAACGCGACTTGTTTGGGGTCTGGTTTCAAGAATCCACGCCTGCCCGGAAAGTCCGCGCGTTGGTTTCTGAATAGGCCCGCCAGTGTGCCTGTTGGGCATTGAACGTCGAAGTCTTCGGGGATGGCATTTGTTGTGCCGGCGCCGACAAATTCACATTTTGGGAACGATCTTGCAAAAATGGGCACGAGCCTTGGGTCGCATTCAACAACGACACGTTTGAACGGCAGGGCTTGCACATCTGGCAGGCAAGAAGCAAACATAACCTCATCGCCGATGCCCTGTTCCTGATACAGATACAAAGACTTGCCTGCGGCCGTTTGGCCATCCCAAAGGGGCTGTGGGGCTTCTTTGAGCTGGCTCATCCCAACATCGAATCGATGGCTGTACCCTTGCCACCCTTGCCGGTATTGCCCCAGCAACAGTTGGCAAATCCCAATGTTGTATAGGGGTTCGGCGTAGTCCGGTTGGATCTGCAGAGCTTTTTGATAGGCGTCGATGGCGGCGTCTGGTTTTCCCAGGTCTTGCAGCACATTGCCGAGATTGTTATGGGCAACGGCATGGTTTGGGTTGGCCTCTATGGCTTTGGCAAAGCTGTCGGCGGCGCCGTCCAACTGATCCAGCTCCCGAAGCACATTGCCAAGATTGTTATGCGCCTCTGCGTGACCCGGATTGATGACGAGGGCTTTTTTGAAGCTTTCAGCCGCTTCGTCCAAGCGGCCCAGCTCTCTCAGGGCATTGCCGTAATTGAACCGTGCCAACGCTGAATTGGGGCTCAGGGCAATGGCCTGTTTCAAGAAATCACAGGCAACGTCGAACTGTCCGGCTTGTCCAGAAATGACGCCGAGATTGAGAAGAACTTCAGGCTGATTGGGATCGGCTTGCAAAATTTGGCGATAAATGTTTTCAGCTTCGGACAAGTTGCCAGAGGATTGGTGCGATAGGGCAAGGTTAAAGGCTTGCTGAAGCGTAAGCGTCTGTGGTGGTGGCGTGCTCATTTCTGACTTCATCTTTACGTTTTAACCGGACTGCACCCGAACCATAACATTGGCATCTCACAATTGGGTGTGAAAATGATTTCACGAGAAAGCTTTATTGTTGCGCTGATCATGTCCGTTTGACCCGCAATCCCGCCATCCGTCCGCGCAAGTATGTGGCCAGAGCGGCAATGTCCAAATCCCGGCGAAACGTTTTGCGCCACACCAGGGAAATGGTTCGTGGTGCGCCGTCGGTTTTAAGCGGGCGCAGCACCAACGCCTTGGTGTTGATCATGCCCGACCCCAACGCGATGTCGGGCAAAAACGTTATGCCCAGGCCGTTCGCCACCATTTCGGTCAAGGTGTACAGGTTGGACGCCTCGAACTGATCGGGGTGATGTGCAAAGGGAAGTGCGCACGCCGCCAAAGCGTGATCGCGCAGGCAATGCCCGTCTTCCAACATCAACAGCTCGTCTTGCGGCAGGTCTTCAGGGGCAATGGATTTTTTGCGGGCCAGTTCGTGGTCTTTGGGTAGGGCCACCCAAAATGGGTCCTTGCCCAAGGCCATGGAATCGAAGTTCCCGGTGTCATAAGGCCGCGCGATGATGGCAGCTTCCAGATCGCCGCGGTGGAGTTGTTCGAGAACCTCTTCCGTCTTGCCTTCTTTCAAATACAGCTTCAAATCCGGATACGCCTGGCGCAGCCCGCTCAACACGCGCGGCAGCACGAACGGGCCGATGGTGGGGATGGTGCCCAACCGCATGCGGCCCGATAAAGGATTGCTCGCCGCCGACGCGGTTTCGGAAATGTCGCGGGCGCGTTCCAACACATCACGGGCTTTTTCAGCGATGTCCAAGCCCAGCGGTGTCGGCTTCACGGACCGGCGCGTGCGCTCCACCAATTCGGCCTGCAACAGGTTTTCCAGCTCGCGCAGGCCTGTGCTCAAGGTCGATTGGGTGACGTGGCAGCGTTCCGCCGCATGGCCGAAATGGCACAGGTCCACCACGGCGACCAAGTATTCCAGCTGGCGGATACTGGGCAGGTACACGGTCATCTCCATTAATCGATTTAATCAATAACTGAGAAGATTTTAATCAATTGGAGCGATTTGTGCAATCCCGCTAAGTTCTCTTCAACGCACACAGCAAACCAACACTGAGGAGAATTCAAAATGAGCAACAGCACCAAAAAATCCGTCACCATTCAAAACTTGGAAGCAGCCTTTGCAGGCGAATCCATGGCCAACCGCAAGTACCTCTACTTTGCCCGCGCTTGCCGCAAACTGGGCCGCGACGATGTTGCGGAAGTTTTTGAAAAAACTGCCGAACAAGAAACGGCTCACGCCTTCGGACATTTGGAACTGCTTTACCCGTCCAAAGAGCTCACCGTCGAACGCATGCTGGAATTGGCGGTCGAAGGGGAAACCTACGAATACACCGAAATGTATCCGAAGTTCCGCCACCTGGCCTTGGAAGAAGGCCGCATGGACGCGGTCGAAGAAATGGACGAGCAGATCGAAGAAAGCCGCGAACACGCAGAGATGTTCCAGGCCGTCTTGGAAAAAGCCGCCAAACGTTTTGATGCGCTTTCGCGCGTCGAAGAACGCCACGCCAACCACTACCAAAGCGTTTTGGACGGCGTCAAAGCCAAATCCGAAGCTGCCGAATAAAGCCAAAACTCATTGAAGGAGAAAACCTATGGAAGACCAAAAATACATCTGCGTCGTTTGCAACTTCGTCTATGACCCCGCCGTCGGTATGCCCGAAGACGGGATCCCCGCCGGAACCGCCTTTGCCGACATCCCCGACGATTGGGCCTGCCCCGATTGCGGCGTCTCCAAAGCCGATTTCGAAGTTTATCAAGAGGCCGCCTAAGGGGCGGCCTCCCCAACCCGGCCCGAATTTCGGACCTTAATCGGGGAGATCAGAACCATGACCACACAAACTCACAAAACAGACGTTCTTATCATCGGATCCGGCATGGCCGGCATGACGTTGGTTCGTGAACTGCGCAAGTTGGACGGCGAAAAGACGATCCACATGTTAACCGCCGACGATGGCGCGCAATATTCCAAGCCGATGCTGTCCAACGCCTTTGCGCAAAACAAGCGAGCTGAGGATTTGGTGCAAAAATCGGGCTCGGATTGGGCCGCTGAACAAAACGTCGTTCTGTCGACCAAGACCTGGGTGAGCGCCATCAACCGCACGGCAAAAACCGTTGTGGTGTCCGGCCCAAACGGGCGTGAAGAGATCGGCTACGACCAACTGGTCCTGGCCGTCGGCGCCAGCCCCCGGCCCTATGCTCCGCTGGGTGTTGCGCCGAAAGCCTTGCCCGCCGTCAACAGCTTGGCGGATTACGCCGCATGGCGCAGAGATATTCAGCTGGGCGATCGTGTCCTCATCGTTGGGGCTGGCCTGATCGGGGTCGAGTTCGCCAACGATTTGGCGGGGAGTGGGCACCAGGTCGACGTGGTTGACCCTGCACCGCATCCCTTGGGTCGTTTGTTGCCCTCAGAACTTGGTGTGTTGATGCAGGCCAAGTTGGTCGAGGTGGGTGTGACGTTCCATATGAACCAGTCTATCCAACATATGACGGACGGCGAAGCTCGCCTGACCAACGGTCAAGTGGTGGACTACGACCATGTGCTCAGCGCCATCGGTTTGGTGGCGAACACCGAATTGGCTGACGTGAGCGGTCTTCAGACCGAACAGGGCATTGTCGTCGATCCGTTCATGATGACGACAGACCCGCATATTTATGCCTTGGGCGATTGTGCTCAAACCAAAGTCGGTGTGCTGCCCTATATCCAGCCGTTGATGATCCAGGCGCGCGCCTTGGCGAAAACCTTGGCGGACGATCCGACCCCGGTGGTGATGCCAGCCTTGCCCGTGGTGGTGAAAACCCCAGCCCTACCCACCGTGGTCTGCCCGCCGCCGGCAGGGGCAGAGGGGTCTTGGGTTGTGGAAGGCGACGATGTGGATCGGCGCGCCGTGTTCCAAGGCGAAAACGGCCAAACCCTGGGCTTTGCGCTGACGGGCAAGGCCACCCAGGGCCGCATGAGTTTGGCCAAAGAGGTGCCGGATTTGTTGGCGGCCTGAGCCTAAATCTATCCCCCCGAACGGTTCGCGCCACCTCCCCCGCACGACCTTGATGGCGCCCCGTTCACCAGCCCCTCTTCCTTTCCCCCTGGGAAGAGGGGCTGAACTTTTGTGAAAGCCCAGATTTCCGGGGCTTTTTTGGTGTCTTTGGGCCTTGCCAAGGGGCTCAAGCTTCTGTATAACCGCGCTTTCCCAGCCAAATGGCCGGGAAATGACTACTGGTGACATGGCAGGGCATGCCTGGTTCACCTCTGAAAGCTAACGAAACACACCCTCTTCGGCCGTGTGTTCACAGAATTAAGGATAAAGCAAAATGCCCAAGCTGAAGACGAAATCCAGCGCGAAGAAGCGCTTCCGTCTGTCCGGGACCGGCAAGGTCAAATCCGGCAACGCCTACAAACGCCACATGTTGCGTCGTCGCTCTCAGAAAATGAAGCGCAAAGCACGCGGCACCATGATCTTGGCTGACCAAGACGCCAAGATGGTGTTGTCCTACATGCCGTACGCGAAGTAAGCGGCCCCCAGATTAGAGACGGAGAAAAAATATGTCCCGTGTAAAACGTGGTGTTACCACCCACGCCCGCCACAAAAAGGTCGTCAAAGCCGCTAAAGGCTATCGTGGCCGCAATTCCACCAACTTCCGCATTGCGATTGAGAAGGTCGAAAAAGGCCTGCAATACGCATATCGCGATCGTCGCACCAAAAAGCGCGAATTCCGTAAGTTGTGGATCCAACGCATCAACGCAGGCGCACGCCTGAACGGCATGAAGTATTCCACCTTCATGAACGGTTTGTCCAAAGCTGGCATCGAGCTGGACCGCAAAGTCCTGGCCGACATCGCTGTTCGCGAACCGGAAGCTTTTAAAAGCTTGGTAGAACAGGCCCAGGCCGCTCTCGCCAAGTAAAACACCGGATCATATTCGATCTGAGAGTTGTTCCGAGAGGGGCTGGCGCCTGCGCTAGCCCCTCTTGCTTGTTTTAGGGGAAGTTTAAGTGTCGGACACGGAAACATTAAAAGCTGAATTACTGGCTCAAGTCGAAGGTGCAAGTGACCTTCAGGCTTTGGAAGACGTGCGCGTCTCGGCGCTCGGGAAAAAAGGTGCCATCACCGCCCAGATGAAAAACATGGGCGCCCTGGCTCCGGAAGAGCGCAAAGCTGCAGGCCAAGCGCTCAACGCCTTGAAGGGTGAAGTGGCGAAAGCCATCGACGCCAAAAAGGTGGCGCTGGAAGACGATGCCCTGAACGCCAAACTGGTGGACGAGCGCATTGACGTGACGCTCCCGGCCCGCCCAGAAGACCAAGGTTTCATCCACCCCATCAGCCAAACCATCGAAGAGGCTGTGGCGATTTTGGGTGAAATGGGCTTTGAGGTTGCCGAAGGTCCCGAAATCGAAGACGATTGGTATAACTTCGGTGCTTTGAACATTCCCGACGATCACCCCGCACGCCAAGAACACGACACGTTCTATCTGCCCGGTGTCGGCGAAAAGGGCCGCAAAGTTCTGCGCACCCACACGTCGCCGGTACAAATCCGCACCATGTTGGACAAAAAGCCACCGCTGCGCATCATTGCGCCGGGCCGCACCTACCGTTGTGATTACGACGCGACCCACAGCCCCATGTTCCACCAGATCGAAGGTCTGGTGGTGGACGAAAAAACCCACATGGGTCACTTGAAGGGCTGCTTGATCGATTTCTGCCGCGCATTTTTCGGCGTGGACGATCTGCCCGTGCGTTTTCGCCCCAGCTACTTCCCGTTCACCGAACCGTCGGCGGAAGTCGACATCGGCTGTTCGCGCGAAGGCGGCGAGTTCAAGATCGGGCATGGCGAAGACTGGCTGGAAATTTTGGGTAGCGGCATGGTCAACCCGAAGGTTTTGGAAAACTGCGGCATCGATTCCACCAAGTACCAAGGCTTCGCCTTTGGCATGGGTGTGGAACGTCTGGCCATGTTGAAATACGGCATTCCGGATCTGCGCACCTTCTATGAAAGCGATCTGCGCTGGCTGCGTCACTACGGATTTAGCGCCTTGGATGTGCCAAGCATGGTCGGAGGGCTGAACTCATGAAATTCACATTGAGCTGGTTGAAAGACCATTTAGACACCGACGCCACCTTGGACCAAGTTTCCGAACGCCTGACCATGTTGGGTCTGGAAGTTGAAGGCATCGAAGACCGCGCGGCGGGCTTGGAAGACTTTGTCGTGGGTGAAGTGCTCACCGCTGAAAAACACCCGGACGCGGACAAGCTGCAAGTGCTCACCGTGTCCAACGGTGCTGAAACCCTGCAAGTGGTCTGCGGCGCACCCAACGCGCGTAAAGGTCTCAAAGGTGTGTTCGGTGGCGACGGCATGTATGTGCCGGGCATCGACTTCAAACTGAAACCCGCTACCATTCGCGGTGTGGACAGCAACGGCATGATGTTGTCGGAACGCGAAATGGGCTTAAGCGACGAGCACACCGGAATTGTCGAGCTGGACGCAGACGCCGAAGTCGGCGCGCGCGCCATTGACGTCATGGGCCTGAACGACCCCATCATCGAAATCGCCATTACGCCCAACCGGGGCGATTGCTTGGGCGTGCGCGGCATCGCGCGCGACTTGGCTGCCTCTGGGCTGGGTGCGCTAAAGCCGCTCGGCATCAAAGCAACTGAGGGCGCGTTCGAAAGCTCCATCGACATCAAGCTGGATTTCCCCGCAGGTGCCGAAGACGCCTGTTCGCAATTCGCCGGACGCTATGTGCGCGGTGTGAAAAACGGTCCCAGCCCCAAATGGATGCAAGAAAGATTGCTTGCTGTGGGATTGCGTCCGATTTCCGCGCTGGTCGACATCACCAACTATTCCACCATCGACCTGGGTCGCCCGCTGCACGTGTTCGACGCCGACAAAGTCACCGGCAACATCACCGCACGCTTGGCCAAAGACGGTGAAAAACTGTTGGCTTTGGACGGCAAAGAATATGAGCTGGACGACACCATGTGCGTCATCGCCGACGACGCCAAAGCCGAAGCCATTGCTGGCGTCATGGGCGGCGAAGAAAGTGGCTGCGGTGACGACACCGTCAACGTGTTTATCGAAAGCGCTATTTTCGACCCCGTGCGCACTGCTGTGACGGGGCGTAAGCTGAACCTGCAATCCGATGCGCGCTACCGTTTTGAGCGCGGCATCGACAACGACTTTGCCATTGACGGCATGGAAAATGCCACGCGCTTGGTTTTGGAGCTGTGCGGTGGTGAACCGTCAAACGCGGTCGTCGCAGGCGACGGGCCCGATTGGCAAGAAACCATCACCTTCCGTCCGTCGCGTGTTGAGGGGCTCACAGGTGTGGTGGTCGAAGAAGACGAGATGGAACGCATCTTGACCGTCTTGGGCTTTGACGTGGACAAATCCGACGCGGCTGCCTGGACTGTGAAAGTCCCAGCCTGGCGTGGTGACATGGTGGGTGAGGCCTGCATCGTGGAAGAAATCATCCGCGTGAACGGCTATCACAACATTCCCCACGTCTCTATGGAACGTGACGAAGCCCTGCCGCATCCGGCGTTGAACCCCGCCATGCGCAAACGCCGGTGCGTGCGCCGCACTTTGGCCGCGCGCGGCTTGGTCGAAGCGGTCACCTATTCGTTCCTGCCCAGCCAGCATGCCGAGTTGTTTGCAGGCGAGGCCGGCGTGCCCGACAGTGTGCGGCTGTCCAACCCCATTTCGACCGACTTGGACGTTATGCGCCCAAGCTTGTTGCCCAACTTGATTGCAGCCGTGGGGCGCAACGATGCCCGCGGTCACACCGACGGCGCACTATATGAAGTCGGTCCGCAGTTTGCGGGCGACGAAGTCAAAGACCAAACCTTGGTCGCGGCTGGTGTGCGTTCGGGCGACGCGATTGCCCGCAACTGGACGGGCACGGCGCGCACGGTTGACGCGTTTGACGCCAAAGCCGATGCTTTGGCGGCCTTGGAAGCTGCTGGTGCACCCGTTGACAACCTGCAGGTCTTCGCGGCCGAAGACGGCGTGCCCGGCTGGTACCATCCGGGTCGGTCCGGCACGCTGCGTTTGGGTCCGAAAACCATCTTGGCGAACTTCGGGGAAATCCATCCCGGAACGCTCAAAAAAATGGACGTCAAAGGCCCCATGGCGGCGTTTGAAGTGTTCTTGGACAACCTGCCCAAACCGAAGCCGAAAAAGAGCCAGGCGCGCCCATTGGTCAAACTTTCAACCTTCCAACCGGTCGAACGCGACTTTGCGTTTGTCGTGGATGCAGACGTGGATGCACAGCGGGTTATGCGCGCGGCGAAAAATGCCGATAAGAACCTGATCAGCGACGTGCGCCTGTTCGACGTTTATCAGGGCAAAGGTGTTGAAGACGGCAAAAAATCCATTGCTATCCAGGTTTCTTTACAACCGTTTGAAAAAACCATGACGGATGAGGACTTGGAAAAAGTCACCGCAATGGTCGTGGCCGCGGTCGTCAAGGCAACGGGCGGCGAGTTGCGATAACGCACTCAATCGTCATGTTTTATTAAGAAAAAGCTGTTCAGATAGGTCTGAGCGGCTTTTTTTATGAGGTATTTGAGGAATTTAGCTCAAAATCAAAAGAGAGTTTTTGTTGCATTCACCAACCATTCCTATATTTGTATTAGAGAATTTGACAAATCGAATCTGGTGGCGCTGGACGAAGTATTTGGTTGGTATGTTTTTGGGGTAAAAATACTCTGATTGAACATCTGAGATTGGGACACTCTAAATGGCACAAGAAGTTACCCTGACTGGGGTTGAACGGACATTTGCCGACGATGAGATCATCGTCAGCAAAACCGATACAACTGGGCGTATCATGTACGCCAACGATGTTTTCTTACGTTTGGCCAGCATGACAGAAGCTGAGACCATCGGTGCACCGCACTCGGTGATTCGCCATCCGCATATGCCGCGCTCTGTCTTTAAATTGTTGTGGGATACGATTGCGGCGGGCCACGAGATCTTCGCCTACGTCGTCAACCGTTCTAAAAACGGCGATCACTATTGGGTGTTGGCGCACGTCACGCCCAGCTTTGATTCCACCGGCCAGATCGTCGGCTATCACTCCAACCGCCGCACCGCCGATCGCGATACGCTCGAAAACGTTATTCAGCCGCTCTACAAACAGCTGTTGGATATTGAACAGAGCCATCCCAATCGCAAGGAAGGCATGAACTCAGCATTTAAAACGCTGGTCGGCATTTTGGAAGAAAAAGGGGTCAGCTACGATGAGTTCATCTTCTCTCTTCAACGCTAAGATCGTGATTATCATTGCCGGTGTCGTCGGTGTCATTGCCGAAATCGGTGTGTTCTTGGGCTTCAACCCAATCGTCGAAGAAATTCTCATCGGTGTTGGTGTGATTGCCGCCGGTGTGGGTTTGTTCTTCTTGACGAAAGTCGAAAAAGAATTGCGCCGCACCAAAGACGTCTGCCAAGCGGCCGACCGTGGTGATTTCGAAACCCGCCTGATCTACATCACCGAAGGCGGCGACATGGGCGGGCTGCAACATTCCGTCAACGCCATGATTGACCGTTCCGACGCTTACGTTCGTGAAAGCATGGCGTGCCTGAACTATGTTGCGGACAACAAGTATTTCCGCACCATTTTGACCAAGGGTATGATCGGCAGTTTCTTGAACGCCGCCAACACCGTGAATACGGCGACCAATTCTATGAAAACCAAGGTCGACAATTTTGGCACGGTGGCTGACGACTTCGAAGCCAACATGAAGCAAGTGGTCGAAACGGTTGCTTCGGCAGCGACGGAACTGCAATCCACCGCCCAAGGCATGGAAAGCACAGCGTCTTCCACGTCGCAACAGGCCACCACCGTGGCGGCTGCTGCGGAAGAAGCCTCGGCCAACGTGCAAACGGTGGCGTCGGCAGCGGAAGAGCTGTCCAGCTCCATTTCCGAAATTTCACGCCAAGTGGCTCAATCCACTCAAATTGCCAACACGGCTGTGGTCGAAGTGGACAGTGCCAACGACAAGGTTCAAGGCTTGGCCGAAGCCGCCAACAAAATTGGTGAGGTGGTCGCGTTGATTACGGACATCGCAGATCAGACCAACTTGCTGGCTTTGAACGCTACCATTGAGGCTGCGCGTGCTGGTGAAGCGGGCAAAGGCTTCGCGGTTGTGGCGTCGGAAGTGAAGAACTTGGCGAACGCAACAGCCAAAGCAACCGAGGAAATCTCCGCCCAAATCGGTGGCATCCAAGGTGCAACTCAAGACGCCGTCGGCGCGATTGGGTCTATTGGTGGCATCATCAACCAGATGAACGAAATCGCGTCCACCATTGCAGCTGCCGTGGAAGAACAAGGTGCGGCGACGCAAGAGATTGCACGCAACGTCGAACAAGCCGCATCCGGCACCACGGAAGTGACGTCTAACATCCAGCAGGTGACCCAAGCGGCTTCTGAAACCGGTGAAAGCGCACACGGAGTTTTGGGTGCGGCAGGCGAACTGTCGCGCCAAGGCGAAGTGCTGGGCACCGAAATGGACAACTTCGTCGTGGAACTGCGCAAAGTCGTTTAAGCGCCTCACCACAGACAATCTTCAAAGCCGGGCTCCTTTGGTTGGGGCCCGGCTTTTTTCTGTTTGAATGCGGATGAGTTTCGAACTTGTCTGCATCTTGTCATACCGGGGTCATGCGTACTGCCTACAACGTCTTTTTACGTTGAGACGAAACAGGCGAAAACAAAATGCTATCCATCACGGGCGGACGTGTGTTGTTGGCCGACGGCGAATTGGCCGAGGCTGACATTCAATTGAGCGGCGAGACCATCCAATCCATCGCAGCTGCAGGCGCACCTTCACAACAAACTTTGGATGCAGGTGGTTACATGGTGTTGCCCGCGATTATCGATCTGCACGGCGATGCGTTCGAACGCCAAATCATGCCGCGCCCGGGCGTGCATTTTCCGCTGGACCTGGCCCTTCAAGAAACCGACCGCCAAATGATCTCCAACGGCATCGCCACGGCGTATCACGGCATCACCTATTCGTGGGAGCCGGGCCTGCGCGGACGCGATACAGCGGTGGAGCTGTTGGCATCGCTTCAAAAAATACGCAACCGCTTGGTCTGCGACACCCGCGTGCACTTGCGCTGGGAAACCTATAACACGCCGGGTGTGGATGATGTTTTGCACTGGATGGAAAGCGGGCAAGTGGATTTGTTAGCGTTCAACGACCATGTAGGGCTGATCCAAGATGGTTTGGAAAAACCGCAAAAGCTTTCTAAGTATGCCGACCGCGCGGGCATGACAGGCGATGAATTTAAAGCCTTGTTCCAAGACGTTTTAAGCCGCGCGCCGGACGTGGAACCGGCTAAGGCGCGCTTGGCGGCGTGCGCCCAGAAGCACGCCATTGCGTGTGCCTCTCACGATGACGAATCGCCTGAGATGCGTGCGGGCTATCACAAGCTGGGCGTGGCGATATGTGAGTTTCCCGTCAATGCTGAAACGGCGCGTTTTTCCATCGATAACGGCGATCCGGTGGTCATGGGCGGGCCGAACATTTTGCGCGGGGGCAGTCACTGCGGGCGCTTGGATGCGGCACCGTCGGCGAAACAAGGGCTCTGTTCCATTTTAACGTCGGACTATTACTACCCGTCCTTGCTGCAAGCGCCGTTTCGATTGGTGCAAGACGGCATCGTCGATTTCCAAACGGCTTGGGACATGGTGTCAAAAAATCCGGCAAAGGCTGCTGGGTTGAACGATCGCGGCACGATTGAAGACGGACAGCGCGCAGACATGATCATCGTAGACGACAGCGATCCTGCGTGCCCGCGCGTCATGGCGACGATTGTTGCGGGCAAGCCGGTCTACATGTTTGACGCCGATTACCGCAAGTGTGCATGACGGTTCTGTGACGGAACTTTTGCAAATATGAAACGCAGACGTCACGGACTTGTTTCGTTTGTGGGTCAGTATGCTGAACCTTTTATTCCAATTCGGGGTGTAACTATGATTCGTAAACTACTTTCTGCAGCGTTTGTTGCTGCAGCTCTCTTTGGGTTCCAAGCCGCAGAGGCCGAAGCCAAAACCATCAAACTGGCTGTGACCGACTTGGTCGGCATGGAAGAACTGCAACGTGAATTCGGTGCGTTCACCAAAACCCTTTCCGACGCAACGGGCTATGACGTCGAGTTTTTGCCGGTGACCAATCGCACGGCGGCTGTTGAAGCGCTGCGCTTTAAAAAGGTCGATTTCGTTTTGACCGGTCCGGCGGAATACGTCGTGATCAAAAAACGCACCGACGCCAACATCGTCGTCGGCTTTTCGCGTCCGGACTACTTCGCGGTTTTGATCAGCCGTGCGGACAGCCCGTACACGCTGGCCAAACAGCTCAAAGGCCAAAAGGTCGCCATGGGCTCTGTCGGTTCCACGTCCAAGCACTTGGGCCCCATCCAAGCCATGGCTGACGCCGGCTTGAACCCCATCGACGATGTCAAAGTCATCAACACCAAAATTCCGGTGGCTTGGGAAGCTTTGAAAAAGGGTGACGTTGCTGCCGTCGGTATGAACCATCTGAAGTTCTTGAGCATGCGCAACAAAGAACTCGCCAAAGGTGGCATGCAGCCGGGTGACTTCCGCGTCATTGGCCGCGGTCCGGACCTGCCGAACGACGTTTTGATGGCTGGCCAACACGTTGACGCTGACGTTGTCGAAACCGTGCGTAAAGCTTTCGTCGAAAAATCCGACGACTTGATCGCTGCGATTTTGCACGGCGAAGACAACCAAAAATACAAAGGCATGGCGTTCTTGGACACCATCAAAGATGCGGACTACAATTATGTCCGTGCCATGTACAAAACCGCCGGTTATCCGGAATACTCTGAATTCATCGGCGACTAAGGCGATGGATTCGTTTGCAGAGCACGTTCCGCTCGACAGCGAAACCGTAGGGGAGGGTCCGGCCAACACCGGGCTCTCCTCGACAGGTTCGGTGGCGCTGAAAGTGGAAGGATTGCGCAAGACCTTTGGCGACGGTTCGGTAGAGGTCTTTCGCAATGTCTCGTTCGAAATCCCCGAAGGCCAAGCGGTCGCCTTGATCGGCGCCAACGGTGCGGGCAAGAGCACACTGCTGCGGTGCTGCTTGCGTTTGATCGAACCCGATGAAGGCAAGATCCTCATCAACGACACAGACCTTTCGACCCAAAGCGGGCGCGCGCTGCGCAAGAGCCGGGCCCGTGTCAGCTTTGTTTTTCAAAAACACAATTTGGTGCCGCGCTTAAGCGTGCTGTCCAATGTCTGTCACGGCAGCTTGGCGCGCGGACAGGGTGCTCGTGCGTGGTTCCATGGCTTCTCCCGTGCTGAAGAACGCGACTACGCGTATTATTGTTTGGAACAAGTGGGCTTGGCCGATTTGGCCGCGCGCCGGGCGGATCATTTGTCCGGTGGACAGTCGCAACGCGTGGCCATTGCCCGCGCGTTGATGCAGCGCCCGGAACTTCTGTTCGCGGACGAGCCAACGGCAAGTCTGGACCCATATGCTGGCGAAGAGATTATGGAGCTGTTTCGCGATCTCAACCAACGCCATGAACTGACCTTTGTGTTCGTGTCTCATGATTTGGAACACGCGCTGGGCTATGCCGACCGGGTGTTGGGGCTCAAGGACAAAGGCTTGGCATTGGACAGCTCGACCCATGAACAAACCCTAGAATCCTTAAGGGGGCTTTATGGCTGATCCCAAATCCATGGCGGCGCATTTGCCGGTGCGCTTTGACGCGCCCAGTCCCGTGCGCGCCGCTGCGTTTGCCTTGTTCTTGGGCTTTTTCATGTGGTCGTTGGTGGGTGCGGAAATCTCCATCAACGATTTGTTGATGGGCATTCCCAACATGGGCCAAATCGCGTCCGAAATGGTGCCGCCCGCAACCGACCGCTTTATGCCGATGCTCAAATCCGTCCTGGTGACGTTTCAAATGGCGTTGGTGGGCACCGTGATCGGTGTCATCTTCAGCATTCCCTTGGCCGTGTTGGCGGCGCGCAACTTAACGCCGCATCCCTGGGTTCAAACGGTGGTGCGCGGATTGGTGAGCTTCTTTCGCACCGTGCCCGATTTGGCCTGGGCGCTGTTTTTTGTGGTGTCAGTGGGCTTAGGGCCCTTTGCCGGGACCTTGACCATCATCGTTGACACCATTGGCTTTTGCGCGCGCTTTTTTGCCGAAAACATGGAAGAAACCGACCCCGGGCCGGCGGAAGCCTTGTCCGCCATCGGCGCCAGACGCATCGACATCGTGGTCTGCGGTGTCCTGCCCGCAGCCCTTCCGGCCATGACCAACACCACGTTGTTCGCCTTGGAAAAGGCGGTGCGCTCGTCTGTCGTGCTTGGACTTGTGGGCGCAGGCGGCATTGGGGCGGAGCTCGCGGTGTCCATGGAAATGTTCCGCTACGACCAAGCGGCGATGATCGTGATGATGATCTTCGTGCTGGTGTTGAGCGTCGAACGGTTCAGCTCGGCCGCGCGTAACCGGTTGATTGAAGGCCAAGAAGGCTAAAGCTTTTTTCAGCTTGAAAACGTTTTCCCGACTCCCAACTTAGAATGATAATTAATACAAATTAGCAAAAATCATTCGTGTGTCAGAGGAACGGGAGGCATTTACAATGCGTATCATGACACTTATCGCGGCCTTTGTGGTCGCGGTTTCGCTGGGGGCAAGCCCCGTGTTGGCCGAGGGTTACGGCAAGCAAAAGGTCGTCTATCACATCAACTATAGCGACGCGAATTCTCAAGCCGGAGCTTTGCGCAACATCCAAAACCACATCAATGCTGTGGGTGCGGACAACCTGGACCTTAAGGTCGTTCTGCACGGCGCAGGCCTGACGTTGTTGTTGGAGCCGGACGCAATCGCCAACACCAAAATGAAAACGGGCAACGCCACGGATGCGATTGCGGCCAAGATCACTGGGCTGAAGGGGCAAGGCGTTGGCTTTCATGTCTGCGCAAATACGCTGAAGGGCAAAAAAATCAGCTACGAAAACGATCTGTATGATGTGGGTGATGAAGACATCGTTCCCAGCGGCGTCGCCGAACTCGCCAAGCTGCAAGCAGAAGGCTACACCTACATCAAGCCTTGAGTGAAGGGAGTGGGGAGCTGTCTACTCGGATTCAAGTGCGCGGCATTGATCTAAAGTCAGCTCCCTTCGCTGAACCTCGTTTACAAATCGTTGGTAGTCGTCGCCCGTGCTCCAAGAATGAGTTGCCGGCCTGTAGGCGTGATAGCATATGGCTTTGTCTGAAAAGCCCTCTAAGCTTTCAGCCAAATACATATTCGTATTTTCTGCGCACGCTGACACGGTCATCACGGCGACGATGAGAAACGTCCTGATCATATGTCCCCCCCTTCTCAAATTCTCTTCCGGGTAATAATGGTGCGCCCGGCGAGATTCGAACTCACGACCCCCAGATTAGGAATCTGGTGCTCTATCCAACTGAGCTACGGGCGCACACTCTCAGCTTGATAGCGTCTTTCTCGCCCAACTTCAACGCCCAACAAAAAAGCCCGGAGCGTGAGCTCCGGGCTTTGATGTGTGCGGCGTGTGCTTAGTTCAGCTGTGAAGCTTTGCCCAAGTCCAACAGTTGGGTTTCGCCGGTTGCGTCGTCCACACCGTCGTTGTCGGTGACCGCGATCAAGCGGCCGTCGGCGGTGACGGCCAAGCCTTCGACTTTGTCCGGGGTCCAGCCGTGGTTGGCGGACATAGCGGGCAGCAGATCAATGGCCATTTTCTTTTTCAACACCGGAAGCTCGGTGCCGATGGCCGCAGGTGTCACACCGTCCAAAGAGACCGTGTAGACCTGTTTGATGGCCGCAAACGGACCGCCTTGGTTGTCACGCTCGATGATGGCGAACTTCTTGCCGCCCAGGTGCGTGATTTCGGACAGGCCGACCCAGCCACCGGCTTTGCTTTTCGGTGTGTTCAATGGGTAGTGCACAAAGCCCCAAGAACCGTCTTTGGGGTTGTAGATGCCCAGCTTCACCAAGCCTTTCGGATCGTCTTTCCATTCGCGTTGAACCGCGACGATGACGCGGGGCTCTCCGTTCATGTCAAACTCGGCCACACCTTCTAAGCTAAAGCGTTTGGCTTGCGCCACCAGAGCTTCGGGCAAGGTGATTTCTTGTTTGATGGTGCCGTCGGTGGCGACGTTCAGCAACAAGTGATCCATCTTTTTCTTGGCATTGCCTTCGCTGGACAGCCAATAGCCACCGGCCTTGCTGACCGCGATGCCTTCCAAGTCATAGCGCGCAGCCTTGCCGCCTTTGAGATCGACGTGAGAGACGATCTTCGCCGGTGTTGCGTTCACGTCCATGGTGAAGATGCGGGCTTTGTCATAAAAGCTGTCGGACACGGCATACACCACGCCGGACTTTTTCAAATCACCCGCAAGGCCGGACAAGGCACCCCAACCGATGGGCGCACCGTTTTTCGGGTCTTGTTCCGACACGACGGTCGGGTATTCAGCGGATTGGGCGTCGTAGCTGTAAACACCGACAGCCGCGCGGACTTTGTCTTTGACGTCGTCTTTTTCGTTGGCGACGAAGAATAGGCCGCGATCACCCAACGCCAGCAGACCTTCGGGTTTCACGTGGGTCGGCAGGAACTGTTTGAATTCCGGCTTGGCGCCTGTGTCTTTGTAAACAGCGACGAAGTTGGCGCGTTCGGAGTTCACGAAGATCAAGGTTTCGCCGTTGAATGTGCCGACAGCGACGCCTTCGGGCTCGGTGCCTTTTTTGTGTGCGCGTTTGGACGGGTAGTGACCGTGGCTCATGGCCATGTGTTCCATGTCCGCACCGCTGTCATACAGCACGTCGCCTTTGGTGTTGAAGATGGAAAAGCCGCGCGAGCCACCGTTCATGTCGCCTTCGTTGGCGGTGACGAAGCGTTCGTCATCGATCCAAGCAACGGCGTCCGGTTCACGCGCAACGTCCTTGATGGATCCGGAAGCATCGCTCAAACGTGCTTTTTTGACCGGGATGTGATCGGCGCTGGAAGAGCCTGCGGAGAAGTGGCTGGTGACTTTGCCGGACTTCAAATCGACGATGGCGATGTGGTTGTTTTCCTGCATGGTGACGACGGCTTGGTTTTTGGTGTTGATGGACACGAATTCCGGTTCCGGATCCGTCGGCGCGATTTCAGCCAGGCCGGTCATGTCGACCATGCGCGCTTTGTCGCAATTGATCGGCATGCCTTGACCGTCCAGATCGAAGATGGCGAGGCTGCCTGCTGGGGCTTGCGGGATCGCGCCGTCGTTCAAATCTTCGTCACGTTCGTTTTCAATGGCGATGGCCACGTACTTGCCGTTGGGGCTGATGGCGACGGAATCGGGCTGGCCGCCGACGTCACAGGTTTTTTTGACCATGTGCATGCGGATGTCGACCACGGCCAAGTGACCGGAGGGTTTGACGTAGCTTTCGGACGTGTTCACGCCAGCCAAAGCATGGCGGCCCGTGATGGCGACGGAGGTCGGCTCGCCACCCAACTTGGTGCGGCCAAGGGTTTTCAGGTTCGCCGGGTCCGCAGCGTCCAAGAACACCAAGTCGGAACCGGGGCCGTCGGTGAAGGCCAAGGTCTTGCCGTCTTTAGAGGCCGAAATAATTTCAGCAACGGTTTCGGTTTTCATGTCCGTGCCTGCGGGCAGGGTTTCGTAGACCGGCAAGGTGGCGGTGCGGCTGAAGAACGGGCCTTTCGCATCGGCATGGGCCGAAGAAGCTGCGGCGAGGCTCACGGCCAGACCCAGCGTCCCGATGAGATGACGTCGAAAAGTCGGCATCTAAGTGACTCCTTTTGAAGAAAAATAAAAAAGAAGCGTAAGAATCTTGGGGCACCTTGTGGTGACAGTTGCGTGAACTTTTCATGATCGACAAGCCAGTTCACGAAAATGTGAACACGCTTGTCATAAAACTCTCCAAGTTTTTGAAGGATTTAGCGAACCACTGTCATAATTGTGCAAAATTTCACTGGTGTTGAACGCGGTTACCCCCAATGCTTTAAAGGACAAGGCAATCGCGTCAGGGCGCATCGCAAAGCGCGCAGGGGCTTCGATTCCGCCTTTTCGCGCACTCGTCAGTGAGTGCATGCCTCGACAGGAGAACCTGCAATGCAAAACCTAGACATAAAAATTAGGCGGAGCTTCAGCGTCTTGGCACTCGGTGCAATGGTTTTCGGTGCAGCCGCACTGATGGTACCGGATAGCGGTTGGGCCGAGGGCCCAGCCACGTGTGCAAGTCGCGACAAGGTCGTGACGGCGCTTTCGGAAGTCTATGAAGAAAACCCCGTGTCCATCGGTTTGACCGATGAAGGCTCAGTCATCGAAGTGATGGCGTCCAACGATGGCTCTTTTACCATCGTGGTGACACACCCCAACGGCATCACGTGCCCGTTGGCTGCGGGTAAGGCTTGGCAAGCGTTGCAAGTCGCCAATGGTGACGGTGTCTAAGGTCAGCCCTTAGACTAGAAGCTTTTTTTGAGTTCCACAAAGACCCGGTCGTTATCGCCCAGGCCCTTAAACGGTGTGCGCGTGCCGTCGTGATAGACGGTGACGCCGCCCGAAAGCGTGAGCGCGTCGGCCAAATCGTATTCCACAACGCCGCGCGAAAACCCGCCCCCAGTCGTGAGTGGAGAAATGCGGGTGGTGAGCAGCGTGACGTTTAAGCGGTCATGCATGAAGTCTGCGCTATAGCGCAGGGCATATTCTTGAGAATCTTCCTTGAGGCCTTCTGCGCTCAGCGCCGCGCTGTAATCCCACAGATGGCGGTTGACGACTTCAAAGCTAATGGTGGTGTCCGTAAATCCGGTGTAGTCCACACCCGCCAACACGTCGGTGCGGGCAAAGTCTTGGCTTTGCAGGCCAAAGGTTTCAAGTCCAGTTAAGTGCGCCGCTTCGCCTTTGGCCAACCAGTTGCCAAGTGCGACGGCGGTGCTCACACCGGCCATGGTGATGCGCGCGTGGTGGATTGTGGTCTCGCCATTGATGGTCTTCTTTGCACCGCTGTCGTCATAGACGTTGGCGGCGTGAAAGGCCAAGTCCCAGCCGGAAAAGTTGCCGCTGAGCCGCCCTGCTATTTCCGCATTGCCCAGTCCGTCACGGGGAACCAGCTGATCGGTGGCCGCACCGTTTTGAGAATCGTAAGCCGAGTAAGACGGCGCGAATTTGTTAAAGCGGATGTGCGGGATCACCAATCCCGTTGCCGTCCACGGCCCGGTGACATAATCCATGCGCGCCATGGCGAGGGGTAAGCGCACGTCTTCGATGTCGACCATGCCCAACTCGCGCCGGTCCAGCGGGTTGATCAAATCCACGACGCGCAGATTGTCCGACGTGCCCCAGACGATGGTCTGGCGTCCGACGGTGAGCTCAACGTCGTTGGTAATTTCGCCACTTAAGTACAGCTCGCCTAAGTTTACATCCTTTTCGAACGATCCTTTGACGGTGTCATTGTAATCGCCCCGGCCCTTAATGGTGTAGACCAGTTCATGGGCCGCGCTGATTTCACCTAAGAACCGCACGGGGTGATCGAAGGTGTCGGTGAGATCGCCTTTGAGCTTAAACGTCAGCTTGGGCCGCGCCCGGCTCAAACCGCGTTTGTCGCTTTCGCCGGAAGCGGGTTCGTTTTGGGTATAGTCATAGGCTGCGGAAAAGGACGCGCTGCCGGATAGCTCCCAGTCGGAAGGCGGGGCCAGTTCTTCCACGTCTGTGGGCTGGGTGGTTTCCAGCTCTTCAAAGCCGCCCAGGATGTCGTCGAGGTCTTCTTGCGCAGACGCACCCGTCCCGGCGAACATCGCTAGGGTGGTGAAGGCAAATAAGGTGCGTTTGGCGATCATCGCTTAGAGACCCTTTTCCAAACGGCGCAAGGTGAACAGGCTTTCGTCCAAGTCTTGATTGTATTGGGTGCCGATGAAGCTGAGCTCGGTGCCGTGTTCGGTGACTTTGTTTTTCTTCGTGGTCATGGTCATGCGCGTGATGGTCCAGATGCCGTCGATGAGCTCCAGGCCGCTGACGTCTAAATACTTGAGCTTGCCACCCGTCGCCGTCCAGTTGACGCCGCGCACCACGACAAAATTGTCTTTGCGCACAAACAGGACGGATTTTTTGTAGCCGGTCTCGTCAATTTCTGCCTTGGTTTTGGGCAAGGCTTCTATGACCCAAGTGTCGGCGTTGTGGACCTTGGCTTCTTTTAAGATTTTGAAGTCATAGGCGTCTAAGTTCTTGCGCGTCATGTCGGAATAATTGAAATCCGATCCCATGAAGCTGCCGGACTTGTCGGAGCTGGCAATGCGTTTGGTCTTTTTTAACGCAGGTAAGTAAAGCCACTGGTCATCGTCTTTTTCATAAGCGTCATAGTCATAGGTCAAAAAGCCCGTGTCTTTGACGTCTGCGGGTTCTATGAAAAACATGATGCGTCGCCGGTCTTCTTCACCCTTTTCATTGATCAAGTCCTTGTCGAAGGACTTCATATGGCGCATGCGTTGATTGCCGTTTTTGTCCAGCAAGAGCATGCGCATTTGCGAAATCCGGTTGTCGCCATCGTCACGGTCGTCGACTTTCTCCATGATTTCACGCGCCGTCAAATCGGCGGCGTGTGCGGGAAGGGCAAACACCAGGGCGGTGAAGACAAAAGCAAGGATGTGTTTCATGAAGGTTTCTCCGGTCTCAATAATCTTTATCGTCGGGGATCAGGTGGGCTTTGTCCAACACACGCATCAAGGCCGCAGCCAAGAACGTGTCGGCCAACAAGGCCAAGATGATGGCCGTGCCCGTCAACCAACCGAAATTGAACAGGTTGTGCATGATCGAAAACATGTAGATGAAGAAGCCCAGCGCCAACACCACCGACGTCACCAACATGGCGCGCCCGGTGCCCAGCAAAGTTTCTTTCACCGCGATTTCAACACTGCCGGTGTCATGGTGATAGCGGCGGTAGTTGTGCATGAAGTGGATGGTGTCATCCACCGCCAGACCAATGGCGATGGAGCCGATCAACATGGTGAAGATGTCCAACGGCACACCCAACCAGCCCATCATACCCAACGTGACGACGATGGGGGTTAAGTTGGGGATCATGCTGACCAGGCCGTAACGCACGTTGCCCAAGAACGCGATCATCATCAAGCCGATCACGCCTGCGGCAATGACATAACTTTCCGCCATGGAATAAATGGTGGCTTGCATGGTGCGGCCCAACAGGGCGTTCATGCCGGTGACCGTTAGCTTCACACCATCGCCCAAAGTTTCTTGGAACGTGTCGATCAGTGTTGCGTCCAAATCTTGTAAATAGACCGAATCGACCCACGGCATTTTGATGGTGAAGCGCGCGTGTTGGAACTGGCTGTCGACGAAGTCTTCCATGTCGTCAGAGCCGGAGTTTTCAAACAAAAACAGTTCCTGCGCGATCAAGTCGCGGTTGTCGGGAATGGCGTAGTGGGCTTGATCGTTGGCGTGCAGCGCTTTGTTGGATTCTTTCAAGATGTCCGCCAGCGATAGGGTTTTGCCGATGGTGATGTGATCCATATTCAGGCCTTCGACCTTGGGGCCGAGGGCGTCCAGGCCTTTCATGACGTCGGGTGCATACAGTCCATTGGTTTCGCCGGTGTCGACCAGAACTTCGATGGTGCTGGCACCTTTGAGGCGTTGGTCGATGAAATCCAGGCCAGCCCGCGAGGGCTCGGACGTCGGAATCCAGGTGAACGGCTGGTGGGAAAAGCGAAGCTGCGTGATGCCGCCAAAGGCGAGGGTCAACACGATGGCGGAGACGCTCAAAATCAACCACGGTTTGGCGGTCGAAAATGCGGCGACCCCAGTGAGCAATTTATCCATGCGTTCATGGCGTTCATTGGCCCGCACGGATGATTTGGCTTTCAGTGGTAATAGGCTCAACGCGGCAGGCAAAAACGTCAGGTTTAAAAACAGCGACAACATGATGCCGGCCGACGCGATCACGCCCAAATCGGCAATCGGTGCGACTTCGGCGCCTGCGAACGACGCCAAGCCCGCCGCAGTGGTTAAGGACGTCATGACGATGGGCAGGCCCGAATGGCCCATGGCGTAGACCACACTGTCGTGGGTGCTGGACCCTTTTTGCACTTGGCGAAAGAAGATGGCGAGCAGGTGAACCGACGCCCCAACCCCAACCGCCAACAAGAATGACGGCAGAATTTGCATCGGCAAGGTAAAGGCGCGTCCCGAAAGCGGGATCAGGCCAAGCGTGCCCAACAGCGAGAAGACCACCACCAAAATGGGCAGCACGACGCCACTGGGGCGGCGGAACATGACCAATAGAACCAGCGCAATGACGCCGATGCCGGACAAGGTAAACCGTTTCATGTTGGTTTGCATGTTGCGTTTTAAGGTGTCCGCCACAACCGGGGAGCCGGAGACATAGACTTTAAAGCCATCGGCCTCATACGCGTATGCAACGTCTTGCACCACACCGACCAGTTCGGAGTTTTCCGCGTCGGTGAGGAACTTGCGCTGTGCAGGCGGGGCTTGGGCGGGGCTGTCGAAATCGTCAAAGCCGTCCAGGGCATCGTCCATGGTTTGGCCTTCGGAGCTATAAGCGTCGGTGCGAATGACGATGGTGGCGATGGTGTTGTCGTCCGACATGACGGTGTTGATCATCAGCGGATTGTCGGCGGCGCGTTTGCGCTTTTCATCCACGCGCTGCAAATCGTCCGGCCAGTTTTCGAATAGGTCTTCGACCAAAAGTTCGTCTTCGCGCCCAAACGTGTTGCGCGTGTTGATCAGGCTGGTGATGTCGTCCAGGTACGGGGTTTTTGCTTCCAGCTCGTCATGCAGCAGCTTGAATTTTGTCAAGAACGCCGGATCGAAGATGTCGCCGGTTTCCACCGCTACGATGACCAGCTCGTCGCGCCCAAACTGATCGCGAAAATCGTTGTAGGCCAAAAGTGCTGGGTCGTCGTCGTGCAAAAAGCTTTCGGTGGCCGTATCCATCACCAGCTTGGGCAGGTTGGAGGCAAGCCCACCCACAACCGCGAGAGACAGGATCAAGACGATCCAAGCCCGGCGGGTGATCCAGCGGCCAAAGGCCTCAAAGCCGTCTTCAACGCGTTGGCGAAGTGTTTGTACCATGTGGGAGTTCCTTACCTGCGCACGCCGGACATCAGCATTTCAGCGATGGTGTCGGCCGCGTCTTCCATGGAAAGTTCGGTGTTGATGTAAGACCCTTCGGGCGCATTTTGCGCCACCCGGCGGCGAATGGGGCCGTTGCAGGCATACAGCGTGCACCCGCCGACCAAGGCCATGTGCAGCAAAAACGGGTTGGTGGGTTTGAACACACCGTCTTCGACGCCTTGGGCAACGATCTGTTCAAGTGTGCCGACGATGCGCCCCATCAGGGGTAAGACCGCGTCGGGTAAATTGCGCCCGCCATCGGCGATTTCGCGCAGCATGATCGCGCCAAATTGTTCCGGGGTTTTTTCCTTCATCACAATGCGGGCGAAGGTGCGCAGGCGCTCTTCGGGGGCCTTTACGGTTTCGAGCATGTCTTCGAGCTGTCGAACTTTGGCTGTAAAAATACGGTTGAGGACTTCTGCCCACAGGGCGTCCTTATCGCCGATGCGATAGTACAGCGTCGCTTTGTTGACGCCTGCCGCTTTGGCGATTTCATCCACCCGCGCGCCGTCATAGCCCTTTTCGCCAAAGGCTAAGGTGGCGATGTCGAGAATCTCGTCCGTACTGGGTTTGCCCATGATGTTTTCAACCAACTGGTTTAACCGTCTGGTTGAAAATTGAGCGAAGACGCAAAAAGAGTCAAGCCGCGATTATACGACGTGTTGCATGTGCTTGTTTTGAAAGCGTTGTTTCTTAGTCGAAGAAGTCCACAGGCACGGAATAATACAGCATGGCTGATTCCGTTCCGGGGTTGGTTGCGCCTAAGGATGCGTTGGAATAGTGCGAAACCGCCAAGCCCAGACGTGAGCGGTTGTCGAAGCGGTACGCGACTTCCAACTGAGAGCGGAATTCTAGGGCGTAGTCCAAATCCAGCTTGTCATTGCCGCCATTATAATAATGCGGGGCGAAGCTGGGGGTGACGACAAAGCGCTTGCCCCAATAAAGATCGGTCAAAACACCCGCGCCGACAAAAAAGCTCGACGAGCTGGTCGCCCCGGCTACAGCTGCAAAGGGCTTTAAGAAGCCGAAGTATTTCGTCTCACCACGGTATTCGAGGCGGAACTCAGCGCCTTGGTCTTTTTGACGGTTAAAGTCATAGGCACCGGCGGCGATGGAGATAAAGGCCGGGTCGTCGGCTTGGGCAGCAGGGGCGAAGGCCAAGCACAATCCGGCCAATCCTAAGCACGCGCCTAAGGCCGTTTTGGTCATGGATTTAGCGGTTTTAACGGTGTTGCGGCCCATCGGTCGCCCCCTTGCAAATCAATCTCACGATGTTGGTCGCATTTAACGGGAAAAAGGCACGAAAATCAACGCCCGGGTGCTGATTTAGCCAAGATCGTCTGCCAAAGCGTCTGCCGCGCGGGTGATGGCTGTGGCAATCCCGGGTTCCATGCCCGAGTGTCCAGCGTCTGAAACCACCACCAAATCGGCGTTGGGCCACGCTTCATAGAGTTCGTGGGCGGTGTGGAACGGGCAGACAATGTCATATCGTCCCTGCACGATGATGGCGGGCAGATGGGTGATGGCCGCCAAGCGGTTCATCAACTCACCAGGCTCCAAGAACATGGAATTGCGGAAATAGTGCGCCTCGATTCGCGCCAAAGTTAGGGCGTAATGATCGAACGAAGGCGAAGCCTTGGGCGTGGCGTGGGGCAGCAGTGTGGAGCACTGGCTTTCATAAGACGCCCATGCCCGTGCCGCGGGCAGGTGCTCGCTGGCGTCGTCGCTGAACAGTTTTTCACAATACGCGTCGAACAGCTCGGCCCCATCCATATCACCGATATGGGCCCGGAACGCCGCGTAGTTTTCCGGAAAAATCTTGCCCATGTCGTTCAAGAACCAGTCCACCTCTGCGTCCGTGCCCAAAAACACGCCGCGCAGCAAAAAGCCCAGGCAGCGGTCCGCATGGCGGGTGCCATAGGCCAACGCCAAGGTCGAGCCCCAAGACCCGCCCGCAACCATCCATTTGTCGAGATGGAGGTGTTTGCGTAGCTTTTCCATATCCTGGACCAGATGGTCGGTGGTGTTGTGTTTCAGGCTGGCATAGGGGAGCGAGCGTCCGCTGCCGCGTTGGTCGAACAAGACGATGGCGTATTTTTCCGGATTGAAGTATTGGCGTTGTGACGGCACGGTGCCGGCACCGGGCCCACCGTGCAAAAACACCACGGGGATACCATCCGGGTTTCCAGAGATTTCGTAATAGATCATATAGCCATCGCCAACATCCAACATGTCGGCGACAAACGGTTTGATCGGGGGGTAGAGGTAGGGTCCGCGGTTGCTATCCATAGGCTCGGATCGTTTGCTTCGGGGTATGATATTTTTGTGGTTTCAGCCTAGTATAGGTCACATGGGACAAAAGTCCGAAGAAGCAATTGAGAATTTAGTGATGCTGTTTTTGCGTTTCGCTTTGTTGGTGGTTTTGCTGTGGCCGGGTCTTGCGGTTTCGGCCGGGCCTGAGACTTTGACCGATGGCGGCACCTTTCGTGTGGTTGAAGTCGTGGACGGCGATACGGTCAAGTTAAGCGATGGCCGCCAAGTGCGTTTTGTCGGCATCCAGGCCCCAAAGCTGCCTTTGGGCAGACCCAACTTCCCGGCTTGGCCGCTGGGGGTGGAAGCCAAAGCCTTGGTCGAAGATTTGGTGCTGGACCAAGAGGTCAAGCTGCATCTGGCCCCCACACCCCAAGACCGCCACCGCCGCGTTTTGGCGCACTTAAGCCGCGCTGCGGACGGGCTGTGGCTGCAGGCGGAACTGTTGAAACGAGGGCTTGCGCGGGTTTACACCTTTCCCGACAACCGTGTTCTGGGCGACGAATTGCTGGCGTTCGAACGCCAAGCGCGGGCCGACAAGCAGGGCATTTGGGGCTTGCCGTACTACACCATCCGTACCCCCGAAAACGTGCGTCACGACATGGGCACCTTTCAATTGGTCGAAGGGCGGGTGTTTGATGTTGCGCATGTGAAGAACAGTATTTACCTCAATTTCGCCATGAACTGGCGCAAAGATTTCACCATTCAAATCGACGCTAAGCGCGCCCCGGATTTTGAGGCCAAAGGCATTGATCTGTTGAAGTTGCGCGCCAAGCGCGTGCGGGTGCGCGGCTGGGTGAAGTCGCGAAACGGTCCTTTGATCTTGCTGGATCACCCCGAACGCTTGGAAATTCTATATTAATTGTGCTTATATTTTGTCATGATGAAACATACCCTTAGAACCTGGTCCCGTTTGCTTGCCATCGCCCCTGCATTGGTGGTGGTGGCGGCGTGTTCCACCAATCCCGCCACCGGAAAGCAGAGCTTCACCGGTTTTATGTCGCCTGCCAAAGAAAAGCAGGTCGGTGCCGATGAGCACCCCAAAATGGTGAAGGCTTTCGGCGGTGAGTTCACGGCTGGCGATTGGCAGGCCTACATTGACGATTTGGGCCAGGAATTGGCGCAATATTCCGAATTGCCGGACTTGAATTGGACGTTCACTGTGTTGAACGACACCAAGGTCAACGCGTTTGCATTGCCGGGCGGTTATGTCTACATCACCCGTGGGCTTTTGGCCTTGGCCAGTGACGAGGCTGAGGTCGCAGGCGTCCTGGGCCACGAAATCGGCCACGTCACTGCACGCCACACCGCACAGCGCTACAGTTCCGCCATGGCGGCTAATTTGGGTGTGCAGGTTTTGGGCGTGCTGTCTCGGGCTTACGGCGTGAACGGCGCGCAAAACATTGCCGCGTTGGGGGCGAATTTGGCGCTCAAAAGCTATTCGCGCGACCAAGAACTGGAAGCCGACAAGCTGGGTGTGCGCTACATCATTCGCGCAGGCTACGACCCGGACGCCATGACCAGCTTTTTCACCAAGTTGCGCGCACAACAGCGCATCGAGGGCTTGAAGGCGGGCGATGCCGATCGGTCGGAACGCCAAAACATGCTGGCCACCCACCCGCGCACGGCTGACCGGATCTTGCAGGCGGTGAAACTCGCCGACAAAAGCGGAGCCGCCAAAGCTAACACGCGCAACGCCAGAAGCTTTCTCAAACGCATCGACGGCTTGGTGTTCGGCGACGATCCGGAGCAGGGCATTATCGACGGACAGACGTTCATCCATCCCGGACTGCGCTTTGAGTTCAGCGTGCCGGACGGCTTCGAACTGCAAAACTCACCCAGCTTGGTTTTGGCAAAAGACAAAAAAGACAACAACATTAAGTTTCGCGGGGTTTCCAAAAAGACCGTCGAAGACGCTGGCGGCATGGAGCAGTTCCTCACCAACAAATGGAAAGGTGGGCTGTCGAGCCGCCTCAAGGGGGTAGAGTGGCTAGAAATCAATGGCTTACCTGCCGTCACAGGCCATGCGCGACAAGACAATCTGAACGTCAGGCGCATCGTCATTGAACAGGACAGAGACCATTATTGGATGCTGCAATTCGTCTCGAACGCGCAAGACACCGATCGTTTGAACGAGCCGTTCCGTCGCACCACCTACAGCTTTCGCGAAATCACATCACGCGAAGCGGCCCGGGTTCCAGTCAAAGAAATCCGCGTCGTCACGGTCGGGCGTGGGGTAACGTTTGACGACTTGGTCGCCAGCATGAAGGTGGACGAATACAAAGCCGAATGGTTCGAAGCCATCAACGGCATCGGCCCCGACGACCCGCTGATCCGGGGGGCTCGGGTGAAGGTCGTCAAATAGTTAGAACGCAAAACACAAAAAAGCCGGAGCAATTGGACTGCTCCGGATTTTTGTTTATTTGGAATTTGATTAGGCCACTTTGAGGAGTTTTTCCAACTTCTCTTGTGCTTTATCCATGTCGATCTTTTCCACGGCTGCGACTTCGCTGGCCAGGCGTTCGAGCGCTTGTTCGTAGATTTGGCGCTCGGAGAACGATTGGTCCGGCTGGTCGGCGCGCCGATGCAGGTCGCGCACCACTTCGGCGATGGAAACCGGATCGCCAGAGTTGATCTTGGCTTCGTATTCCTGCGCGCGGCGGCTCCACATGGTGCGTTTCACGCGGGCGCGGCCTTTGAGCGTGGTCAACGCGCCTTCCATAACTTTTTTGGAGCTCAATTTGCGCAAGCCGGAATCGGTCGCTTTCTCAATGGGAACCCGCAACGTCATGCGTTCGTGTTCAAAAGAGATGACGAAAAGTTTCAGGGGATGGCCTGCGATTTCTTGGTCTTCGACGCCAAGAACTTTGCCGACGCCATGCGTCGGGTACACCACGAAGTCGCCTTCGCTGAACATCATTTTATCTGCCATGTGTTGCCTTCAGATCTTTTTGTTTTTCAAATCGTGCGCGTTGGTCGCTCAAGGGGGCGTTACCCGTTCCCAAAATGCCGAAAAAAGGCTGCTCACAGTTTTCACTGCGTGCAAGCAACCAAGCGTTCAGGGCAAAACAAAGCCGACCCCCAGGGGCCAGCTTCAACATTAATGTAACATAATTTCGTCAAAAAAACACCCCCGCAGGCAGGGGTTTTGGCCAAAAGTGGCCTGTTTGGATCAAAAAAAGCCCAAAAATCAGGCTTTAAACGCAAAAAGCGCCGCAGTTTTTTGAACTGCGGCGCTTTTCGGAAAGTAACAATCAGTCGCCTTCGCCGGGTTTTTCGCTCAGAGCGGCAAGCTTGTCCGCTTTGCCGTTTTCAGCATCGGCTTCGGGCAGGGCATCACGCTTGGTGGTGATGTTGGGCCAGATTTCGGAATACTTGGTGTTGATATCGAGCCATTTTTCCAATCCCGGTTCGGTATCGGGCAAAATAGCTTCGGCCGGGCATTCCGGCTCGCACACACCGCAGTCGATACATTCTTCCGGGTTAATCACCAGAAAATTTTCTCCTTCGTAGAAACAATCTACGGGGCAGACTTCGACACAGTCCGTGTATTTACATTTAATGCAATTTTCGACAACGAGGTAGGTCATCCTCAACTCCAATCTCTAAATGGATTTGCATCGTGTTTACGCCATTTGTTCGAACGGCTCAAGGATAAACAAATCCCCGAAAAATGTAGGATTATTCTATACCCACACTGGTCAGGGCCCGTTTGCGGGCTTCACCGCTTTCGCGGTCCGAAACATACAGCAATCCAGACACGCGGCGCACCAAGTTGGCTTCGTAATCGTGGATCACGCCATCGGCCAAAGAAACGGTCCACAGCATTTCAATCATTTCGACCCGTTCTTCGTGATCGAAGGCGTCTTTGACGGTGCGGGTCAGGGTATAAAGCTCTTTGGACTCGGCGACGGTCGTTTCGGCCTGTTGCGTCAGCGCATGTGCGTCTTCGCCGGACAGTTCGAACCGGTCTTTGAGCAAGTCCAAAACCACGGTGCGTTCATCGTCGTCGAAATTGCCGTCCATCACGGCGGCTTCGACCAACAGGGCGGCGGCGGCCAGCTGCTTGTCATGCTTGGACAGCGGCAAGTCCTCTTCTTGAGTTTTGAACATTTGAACCAAACGGTCGATCATGGCGGTATCCTGAAGTGTGGGTGGCGCATTTCAATTGATAGCTTACTTGAACACGAACGTCGATAAATGAAAAAAGGCCACGCAATTGCGCGGCCTTTGCGTTGAGAGACACTGTTGGATTTTATCCCACTTTAAGCAACGTGCTGTCCGGCTCTTGGGTTTGATCGCCCAAGGTTTGGCGAACAAACCGATCGCGCAGCGAACCGCTGCGGCCTTCCAAGATCGGACCGATGCCGCTCACCAAATTAAGGTTGCTCATCGGTTTTAAGGCCACGGGCGTCAGGTGCGAGGTGTCGAGGGCTTTGGCCACATGCGGAGCCAACATTTTGACGGTATCGAGCGCGCCCGCCATAAACGGAGACATGGGCAGGTTGGTTGCCGACAAACGCCCCAGTTCGTGACGGGTCATTTCGACTTTGACGGCGTCCACACCATAGGCCGGCAAGTCTTCTTCGCCGATGTGCTGGATAACGATGTTGTAGAACTGAGAAAGCTTTTCGAGTGTGTCTTGAGCATGGACAGTACTGTCTTTAAAGGGTTTGAGCACGTCGGTGAACCAAAAATCCAAGAAGTTCAAGTGCTGCTCACTATGCTCGGCCAAACTGTCGCGGCCCAGCCAGCCTTGTTTGGTTTTGAAGATCATGCCTTCCTCTTCGTTGAGGAAGTGGATGTAGAGATACAGGGTGATGTTGTCGAGGATGCGTGTCGACAGCTCGGTTTTGTTGAGCTTTAGCGACTTCAGGCCGTGGCGGAACAAAATCACCAACATGGCGTGCTGCAAATCGTTGTAGCAATGCTCTGAGCGCAACGCTTCTGGTAAATCTTGGATGGTCAAGAGTTCGTCTACGGATAAAGTCATGTGCGTTGCATCTCCCAAGTTATGCCCCCTGCTTCCCCAAGCTTCGGATAATTATCCCCAATCTGAGTGGGGGCTGTCGAGCGCTCCTAGGGTTAAGGTGGGGGGCATAAGTGGTAGTGCACCGCAAACAACCGTATACGTTGGGCGTAATAGAGCGATAAATAGAACCAAGGTTTACGCGCCGAAAGTCGTAATCAGTCGCCGCGCAGCTTGTCGATGGCGCGCCGTTGGGCCTTGGTGGGGCGTCCGGCACCGGGTTCGCGCGCGCCGGGTTTGGCGGGCTGGAAAGGGCGCTCTTTTTTGGGCGGAGGCGGCGGGCTCAAGTCTTCATAAAGCCCCTGGGCTTCGGGCGCAGGGCCGCGCCGGGTGCCGAGGGCTGCAATTTTGATGACTTTGATGAGGTTGCCCTTGGCAAACGTCAGCACATCGCCGGGGCCGACTTGTACGTGGGCTTTGGTGATCAGCTGGTCGTTGACCCGCATACCACCACCCGCACAGAACTTACCCGCCAAGGTGCGGCTTTTGAAAAAGCGGGCGTGCCACAGCCACTTATCGATGCGGATGCGGGGGGAAGCCTCAGCGGTCATGACTTGAATTTAAGGTCTTTCAGCTTGGCGAACGGGCTATCGGGGTCGATGGCGGGTTCGCGCGGTTTTTGCGGCCGCTTGCCACCCGGTTTTCCACCCGGTTTGCCTTTTGGGCCGCCTTTGTGAGGGCCTTTTTTCGGGGGGCGTTTTTTCTTGTGTGGTTTGGCGTCGTCGGACGTCTGTTCACCGTCTTTAGCGTTCGGTTTGGGCTTGTGGCGGCCTTTGTCCTTGGACGTGTTGCGCCAAGTTTTCGGCGACCATTTGCCATCGTTGTCCGCGCGAAAGCCCAGGCTGGTCAAAATGCCGGGCAGATCGTCCGCACCACAGCCAGCAAGGGATAAGAAATCTTCGTTGGCTTCAAACGGGCCCTTGGCGGCTTCTAAGCGTTTCCACGCCATTTCGGCCAAGCGTTCCAACATATCGGCGCGTACAAACAGCTGGCCTGCGGGACGGAAGCCGGCGGCGCGCAGCCAGCCTTCGGGTTCGTGCTTTTCGCGCTTCAACGACACGCGGCCCGCCGGGGGTGGCGGCAACAACGGATCGCTTTCTTCGAACACGCCCCACAACAACACAGACAGCTCTGCGGGTGCAGGGCGCAGCAGGGTGGGGATGTAGATCAGGTGGCGTCCCAGACGAATGCCCAAACGGCGCAGTTCGTGGCGGTCTTCTTTGGACAAGCCTTTAATCTCTTCGCGGGCTTCAAAGCGGGGCAGGGCGCCCAGACTTTCGGTGAGCTGATAGACCAGTCCGCGCGCCACGCCTTGCAGCGGGGCTTCGCGGGCGGCCAGCATCAGGCCCAAGCGGTCACGGATCAAATCGCTGGCCCACAAGTTCAGACGCTCTTCGATGGCCTCTTTCTGCTCAAACTCCAGCAGATCGCTGGTGAGCGCAACAATACGCGGGCTGAGCAATTCGCCACCCTTGGCAAAGCGCGCCACAGGCTCGCCCCGCCATACGACGCGGCCGTCGGATGTGAAAGTAAACGCGCCGTCGGCATCAGCTTGGAGCAAGCTCACACGCTCCGTAATTTTGTCGCGCAGCGCTTTGCCTGCGGCGGAATCCAAAACTTTGGCGGCCAAAGACGTATCGCTTTCGGTGGGCACAAAGCGAAAGCCGTTCAAATGGCCCAAGTGGTGGCCTTCGACTTCCAGCGCGCCGTCGTCATGCAGCGCTGCGGCCAGGGGCACGTCGTCTTTTAAGGTTTTGACCAACTGGCTGGTGCGTTTGTCGACGAAGCGCTGGGTGAGCTTTTCGTGCAGGACGTCGGACAGTTCGTCTTCGATGGCGCGGGTGCGTTCTTGCCATTCCACCGGGTTTTCGACCCAGGCGGCTTGGTGCGCGACGTAGGTCCAGGTGCGGATCGCGGCGATGCGGCCCATCAAGGTGTCGATGTCGCCGTCCAGGCGGTGAATGCGTTTGACGCGCTCGTCAATCCAGTCACTGGGGATGTGGGCGGCGTCGCTCGTGATGTGTTGGTAGATGCGCCCCAGCAATTGCGGATGCTCATCCGTTTGGATTTTGCGAAAATCGGGAATGCGCGCCACGTCCCATAGGGTGGTGACGGCGTCTTTGCTGGTCGCCAAATCCGTGATGGCACTGTCTTTCAACAGGGTGTCCAACACCACCTCGTCGTCCGCTTCGCGCGCACGGCGCAGGGCGTCGTGCTCAGGGCGTTCGGCCAAGCTGGCTTTGAGCGTTTTGACGGAGCTGAAGTCCAGACCCGCATTGCGCCAGAACAAGAATTTCAGCGGCTGGAACGTGTGCTGTTCGATGGCTTCGACCATACCCGCACCCAGACCGGCAATGTCTGACGTGGTGCCGAACGTGCCGTCGTTCATGTGACGGCCGGCACGGCCTGCGATTTGGGCCAGTTCAGCGGGTTGTAGGTCGCGCATCATGCGGCCGTCAAATTTGCGGGTCGCGGCCAAGGCCACGTGGTCCACGTCCATGTTGAGGCCCATGCCCACCGCGTCGGTGGCGATGAGGTAGTCCACGTCGCCCGATTGGAACATGTCCACCTGGGCGTTGCGGGTGCGCGGGCTCAACGCGCCCATGACGATGGCGGCACCGCCCGACTGGCGGCGCACCAGCTCGGCGATGGAGTACACATCGTTGGCGGAAAACGCGACGATGCAACTGCGTGGTTTCAAGCGCGTCAGTTTTTTGTAGCCGGTATAGCGAAGCGTCGATAGGCGGGGCCGGGTTTGGAACTCGACCTCGGGCACCAGGGCTTGGATCAAGCCCTTGACGGTTTCTGCGCCCATGAACATGGTTTCTTGGCTGCCGCGATAATTCAGCAAACGGTCCGTGAAGACGTGGCCCCGGTCGGCGTCGGAACACATCTGAATTTCGTCGATGGCGGCGAATTCAAAGACCTGATTTTCACCGTACGTTTGCGGCATGCTTTCCACGGTGGTGAGGAAATAGCGCGCCTTGGCGGGGATGATCTTTTCTTCCCCCGTGACCAGTGCCACGTGGGCGGCGCCCTTTTCCTTGACGGCGCGGTCGTAATTTTCGCGCGCCAACAAGCGCAACGGAAAGCCGATGACGCCCGAATTGTGGGCGAGCATGCGCTCCATCGCCAAGTGGGTTTTACCAGTATTGGTCGGACCCAATACGGCGGTGAGTGTGGTTCTGTCGCGGGACGTATCGATTTGCATGGGCAGAGTTTTAGTGTGTTTTTACTTGTATTTCCAGGCTTTTCCAGCCTTTCGCGCGCAAATCGAAAACAGCCCCCTTAGGTGTTAGAGGACCAGGGCATCGCGCGGACTGGAAAAGAGGTGATCAGGCACGATCACGTAGGCCTCTTTTGCGCCCGCGCGTTGCTCTGGTGTCGGGTGATTAACCAACGGCGCGGCGTTGTTCGTCGCGGCGTTTTCCGACGACTTTTTTCAGCCGGTGATCCACGGCGTTGAACGCGTCGCGCAGCGCCACATGCACGTCTTCGTGGGCCGGGTCTTGGCCGTGGTCGTTGTGCACGATGTGGCCCGCGCCCGGGACCGTCATGTCGATGTTGAAATGAAACAGCTTGCCTTGGGCCTGGGATTTGTGCGGCAGTTCCACCACCACACGACAGCTGGTAATTCGTCCGTAAAAGGCTTCGATCTTATTGATTCTGGCGTGGATATCGCTTTCGACGGCGTCTGAGTGATCGCATCCATGAAAACTGATTTGGACGGGAACTTGCATAATCGCTCTCCCCTGCGTATTGGCTACGCCGGGGACCTGCCCGGCGTACCGAGTGGTCGAATTAAGTGCGGTGTTTTGAGGTTGCTCCGATTGCGGTATTACCCGTGCTGGAGCGAAGATCATAGGTCATCCAACTGTCCGCTCTTCCCAGGCCTTCAGTATACGACTTTGGCGGAGTAAATGCGAATCATTTGCGCCGTTGGCTGGCGTAAAACTCGACGATTTGTGTGAGACCTTCAGGGCCATGATCTCGGTTTACGGCCTTGAGCTTGTCTTTCATCTTGGGCACGGTAAAACGCCTTTTGTTTTGAAAATCGTCCAGCGTCATGACCAGATAGGCTTTCACTTGTCCCGCCAAAACAGGGCCTTTTAAGGTTATGTCGCGCCCATTTCCGGTGTGACATTGTTCGCAATACAGCGCGTGGAGCTCTTTGCCTTTGGCGGCTTTTTCAGGGGAAAAGGCGTTTTCAACCATCACAAAAGGTTGTGCGCTGAAATATGCAGACAGAACCTCAATTTCGCTTTCCGTGTAGCCCTTGGCCATGCGGCCCATGATGGTGGATTGGCGCGAACCGGATTTGAAGTCCGCCAAGGTGAATTTCAAATAGTCTTTCGTTAACCCTGAAATCGTCGGGATCGCGGGGCCCGCACTGGCGCCGTTCGGGCCATGACACGCCATGCACCCCCCAGCCAACATGTCTGGGGAGGCGTCCGCTGCAAGCAGTGCGTTCGATGCAAAGAGCGTTGAGAGGAGCCCCAAGACTTTGAGTGTCGATCTGAACATGTCTTAAGGTCTCCGGTTGAGAAAATCAGGGCTTCGAGTTTTTCAGCTTTACGTGCAGAATTTTCCCGGTGTTTGTGCCCAGAAACATTTCGTCAGGCACATCGGTGAGGGTGACAAAGGGGCGCAGGCGGTCTTCGAACGAGATGGCCGCTGTTTCCGTCCCACTTTGATGATCCAAGACATGCAAAACGTTTTTCATGTCCAAAACGTAAACCCCAGCGTCATTGGCCACGAGCTCCGCCATGACAGGGGCCCAGGGCCGTCTTTTGCCGCTGGCCTTGGGGAAGTAATCGCTTTTGGCGCGCCAGTTAATCTCACCTGAGTGCGCATTCAGGGCATAGACCCAGCCTGTCGGCGACCACAGATATGTGGCGTCGCCATAGACCAAGTGCGAATTGATGAAGTTCCCCGAATACCAGTCCCACACAACTTTTCCCGTTTGGGCATCCACGCCAAACAGATTGTCCTTATACCCCCCCGCAACGATGGTGTTGGCGGATACATGAAGTTGTCTCAGATACTGCCATTTTTTGGCGTTGTCGGTGACCCACTTCGTGGCCCCGGTGTCCGTGTCCATGGCGTAGAGCTTGCCGTCGCCCGGACCGAACAAGACCGTGTCGTCGTCGTAGGTTGTGGGGGCATACCAAATGCCCTTCTTTTCCTCCGTCGGATGGGACCAGACGACCTCGCCTGATAGGTCCAACGCCGTCATAAACGGCCCAATGCCAAGATAAATGTGATTGTTGTGAACGAACGGGGCGCCGACGGGATCAAAGCGCAGCCCCGGCGTTCGCTCAGGCTTCATGGACCAAGCGACGTGTCCGGTTTTTCGGTCCAAGGCGGTGATGTAGCTCCGCCCTAAGGCGAGAACCAAATGCCCAGCGATGCGGGGGCGAAAATCAGCCCCTTTGTCCAATTTGTGGGACCAGACCCGGCGGCCTGTTTTTACATCCCAAGCTTCCAAACTCACGTCCCCGGCGACATAAACAATGCCATCAGCGAAGGTTGTGGGGCGTAAGCTGGTGTTGTCCGACTGCCAGCTTTGCAACACGTCATATGATGCGTTTAGGTCTTGCGCGGCCAGTCGGGTTGAAAGAAAAGACGTCACCAGACACATCACCATACAAACGATGAAGATGTGAACGTGGTGACGTCTTTGCCGTCGTGTCATTGGTGAACTAGCCAATGTTAGTCACATTTAGCGCCGTGTTCGATCCATTCGAACATGAGCTGAAGGTTCGGGTGATCGCGGTCTTCACTGGCACCAATGCCGCCAGGCATACGGTTTTCAACCAAGCGAAGGTACAGCTTGCTTTTCATCACCTCGCCGGGAATAACAATCTTAACCGGCGGTTTGCCTTCTTCGGCTTTGGCGACACTGTCCGCGCCGAGCATGATGCCTTCATAAGTCGTCATGTCCAGTTCGTGGAAGCTGGGCGGCTCTTGGTTGGACATGTGGCATTCCGTACACGCCTGTTCGCCACCGTAAGCCGTCGGATCTTTGAACGTCGGCAGAACCTTTTGCTTGAATTGGTCGTCGTTTTTGGCGCCGTTTTCGATCCATTTTTTGATTTCCAAGATCGCAGGCAAATCGCTTGGAACGTCAAAGCGGACACCCAAAGGCATGCGGTTGTCCCGCATCCGGCGGCGGAAATTGCCTTTGTGGAAATCGCCAGGAACGATAATCGGGCCGTTTACGCTGCCCTTCTTGATGCCCTCGCACGTGGACAGGTCCAAACCTGCGGGGCTCTTTTTCGGGTCGTTGGATGTATGGCAAACGACACATGCAGCCCCTTCACCAAAGGCGTTGGGCAAGCGCATCAACGTGGCGATGTAATCATACGGCACTTCAATATCGTATTGATCGAGAACACTCATGACCGCAGCATGCGTGTCTTCCATATCGTCATAATCTGAAGCCATTGACGGTTCAGATATAAATAAGCACGCCCCCAGGGCAGCAGCTGTGTACAATTTCGTAATTGTGGATTTCATAAGATCCCTCCCAGGTCCAAGAAACAAACTCCTTAAGCGCAATCGGCAAATGATTTATCGTACATGAGCAGACGCTAATGTACTGTAATTGCCGCATTTTCTGTGCATAAGCTGATGTGCGACTCTATCATTACACATAACGTTCATGGTTTTTTTGACATAAACCTTTAGCCTAAAACCCGGGTTATACGGGGTGGGGAGCTATGAAAGTCGTACTTTTTGGCCCAAGATAAAAAATCAGGGCAGGGGAACCCGATCATCGTGTCGAACAACAGCACAAAATTTGCGAGCAAGACGTGGGGCAAGATTCTCGCCGTCGCGTTTGTTGTGACAGCCTTTTGCGAGGTGTTTTTGCTGATCGATGTAGCGGCGGATTTCCTTTATATCGACATCGACACCAGCTGGCTGGATCACAATGTCTTGGAATTGATCTCGGTGCTGAGCTTGGGCGTGGCGTTGATCGCCATCGGCACGGTGTTGGGCGTGTTGTTTCGCGAACGCGAAGGTTTTCAAGTCACGGTTCAGGCGGCGACGGGTGAGTTTGCCCACATTGTCGAAGCCAAGTTCGACGATTGGCTGTTAAGCCCCTCGGAACGCGAAATCGCGTTTTTGCTGATCAAAGGTTACAGCGTGCAGGAAATATGCGACCTGCGCGACACCCGCCCCGGCACCGTCAAAAGCCAAAGCAACGCCATATACCGCAAGGCGGGCGTGCACGGACGCACGGAATTGGTCGCCTATTTTGTTGAAGACCTTTTGGGCGGCGAGAAGCTGGTGAAGGACGGTTCAGAGCAAGTTTGACGCCTGCGTGCGTGTTCGCAGTTGCAAAAACTTCATATTCCTCTGATACTTTGGCCGTTCTCAATCCCTTCCTCCTCCCCCAAAAGCATAGGGCTCAACGCGGATGACCCCCTCTTCCTCTCCCAACCGTTGGTTTGTCGTTCTGGGCGCCATCTTGATTCAACTGAACCTGGGCGCGATTTATGCCTGGTCGGTGTTTACACCCGCTTTGAAGGCTTCGGGCTGGAGCAAGCTCGACACTCAAATCGTTTTTGCCGTCGGTCTGGTCAGCTTTGCGGTCGTGATGGTGTTCGCCGGAAAAGCCATGACCAAGTTCGGCCCACGGCCCTTGGCCATAGCGGGCGGTTTGACGCTGGGTGCGGGTTACGTTTTGGCAGGTCTGCTGGGCGGGCAGGATTTTTGGGTTGTCTGTTTGGGCGTCGGCTTGATCGGCGGCACAGGCATCGGGCTTGGATATGTGGTGCCCATCGCCGTGGGCATGCAGTGGTTTCCCGACCGCAAAGGCTTGATCACAGGTTTAGCCGTGGCTGGTTTTGGTTTTGGCGCCATGGGCTGGGTGAAAATCGCCGGCACCTGGGGGCGTTTGATCGAAGACTTTGGGCTGGCCGATACGTTTGTGTTTTACGGCGTGGCGTTTGCGGTTTTAACGTTGATCGGCAGCATTTGGATGCGCATGCCGCCCAAGGGCTGGCTGCCCGACGGCTTTGTTGCGTCTTCTCCCCAAGCGGTGAAAGGCAGCGACAATTTTTCGGTGGCGGAGATGTTTCATACGCCGCAGTTCTACTTGATTTTTATGATCTTTGCCGTGAGTGCCGGGGCCGGGTTGATGTCCATCGGCTTGATGAAGCTTTATCCCATGGAGGCCCTGTTGGCTGCGGGGTATTCAGACATAGAAGCCAGCGCCATAGCCGGCACAGCCATGGCGGTCTTTTTCAGCTTGGCCAACGGCATTGGGCGCATTGCCTGGGGCACGCTGAGCGACAAAGTCGGCAGGCGCCGGTCCGTCGGCATTATGGCCGGGACGCAGGCGGTCTTTCTGTTTGCCTTCCCCCATATGGCCGGGAACGAATACTTATTGTATCTGGGTGCGCTGCTGATCGGGTTTAATTTCGGCGGCAATTTTGCCCTGTTCCCGACGTTGACGGCGGACATCTTCGGCAATGACAAGGTCGGCGTGAATTACCCCTTCATCTTTTTGTCCTACGGCCTTGGCGGCATCGTTGGGCCGATTTTGGGTGGGGTCTTGGGCGATATGGGGGACTTCCCCTTGGCGTTCACCATTTGCGCTGTGGCGTGCCTCATCGCGGCTGTGTTTACGCGCTTGATTTATCATCCAGATCATAACGAAGCGCGCCAACCTGTGAGCGTCCATGGCTTCGTTCATCAGATGCATTTGGATCACTTAGAAGACGTGGTCGATCACGCCTTGCACCCGGACCATTACACGCGGGTTTCCAAGGCCAAATAACGCAGGGCTTGCATCGCGAAAGAAATTGTCCCATATCACGCGCGACTAAGACCATTATTGTTGTGAGGGAACCTTTCGCACATGACCAAAGAAACCTTTTCGTTTCAAACCGAAGTGAGCCGCCTACTCGATATTGTTGCGGGCTCATTGTATTCGAACCGGGAAATTTTCCTGCGCGAGCTGATCTCCAACGCGTCCGACGCGTGTGACAAGCTGCGCCACCAAGCGCTCACCGCGCCGTCGCTGATTGAAGACGATAGCGACTTCAAAATCGCGCTCAGCATCGATGAAGATACCAAGACCTTGACCGTGTCCGACAACGGCGTGGGCATGAACCACGACGATTTGTTGGCGACGCTCGGCACCATTGCCAGTTCCGGCACCGGGCAGTTCATCGAACAGCTGGGCAAGGACGACAAGAAAGACTTAGGGCTTATCGGCCAGTTCGGCGTGGGCTTTTATTCCGCGTTTATGGTTTCGGACAAAGTCGAAGTCACCACCCGTAAAGCCGGAGAAGCCGAAGGCTGGCTGTGGATTTCCGACGGCAAGGGTGAGTTTTCCATCGAAACCGCCGAACGCGCCGAGCGCGGCACCACCGTGGTCTTGCACATGAAAGACGACGCGGGCGAGTTTTTGGAAGACGCACGCGTGCGCAACATCGTCAAAACGTACTCCGACCACATCGGCTTCCCGGTGACCTTGGGCACCAAGACGGAAGAGGGCGAAGCAGGCGAAGACACGCTCAACGCCGCGTCCGCCATCTGGACCCGTGCACCGCAAGACGTCACGGCGGAACAATATAAAGAGTTCTACCATCACTCCGCCCATGCGTTTGATGATCCGTGGGTCACCATCCACAACCGCATCGAAGGTGTGGTGAACTACACCAATCTGCTTTTCATTCCGTCCATGCGCCCGTTCGATATTTTCGATCCGGAACGCAAGAGCCACGTGAAGCTCTATGTGAACCGGGTGTTCATCACGGAACAGGCTGAAGGTTTGCTGCCTGCGTATTTGCGCTTCTTGCGTGGTGTGGTGGATTCAGAAGACCTGTCGCTCAACATTTCGCGCGAAATGCTGCAGACGGATCCGAAGTTGGCCAAAATCCGTTCGGGCTTGGTCAAAAAAGTCTTGGGCGAGCTGAAGAAGAAATCTGAGAAAGACGCAGACGGTTTTGCTGAGTTCTGGGGCAACTTCGGCATTGTGCTGAAAGAAGGCCTGGTGGACGACTTCACCAATCGCGACAAGTTGTTGGAGCTGGCGCGTTTTAACTCCACAGGCGAAGAGGGACTGACATCCTTGGCCGGATATGTGGAGCGCATGAAAGAGGGCCAAGACGCCATCTATTACCTGACCGGGGAAGACGAAGCCCAGGTCAAAAACTCGCCGCACTTGGAAGGCTTCAAGGCCAAAGGTGTGGAAGTCCTGCTGTTCACCGACCCGGTGGACGAGTTCTGGCTGCAACACATCCAAGAGTTTGACGCCAAACCGCTGAAATCCATCACCCGCGGCTCGGCGGACTTGGATGACGTCAAAGGCGACGATGCGGACGACAAAGCCGACGATAAAAAAGACGAGCCGGTTTTGGACACACTCATCGCGGCGATTAAGCTGGAGCTGGGTGACGCCATCAAAGACGTGCGCCCGTCCAAACGCTTGACCGAAAGCCCGGTGTGCTTGGTGGCGGATGAGGGCGACATGGATGTGAACATGGAACGCCTGCTGCGCCGCACGGGTCAAATGACGACCGGTATGCCGCGCGTGATGGAGCTGAACCCCAATCATACCATCGTGCAAAAACTGTCCGAGCGTGCGGGTTCTGACGGCGACGATGCGTTGTTGAAAGACGCGGCCCACCTGTTGCTGGACCAAGCCCGCATCGCCGAAGGCGAAACGCCCGAAGATCCGGCAGCGTTTGCAAAACGACTTGCATCGGTGATGGAGCGTGCTCTTTAATAGGGCAACATATTCGAAAGAGGGTTTTTAAATGTCCGTATTGAAAAAAGTTATCACCTTGGGTTTCGTTGCTCTGTTTGGTCTGGGCGTTGCAGCTTGCGCACCGGAAGTGGGTTCACCTGAATGGTGCGAACAGATGAAAGAAAAGCCGAAAGGTGATTGGTCTGCGAACGAAGCGACCGATTTTGCCAAAAACTGCATCATGTAAGCGGTGGTGACATCAAATTGAAAAGGCGGCTCTCAGGTCACTCTGGGAGCCGTCTTTTTTCTGTCATCTCACCTTCAACAAATCATGAAATATTGAGGCCTGTGGCTTTGAAGCCAAAGCGTTGTTCAGCGACAGGGGGAATCCGATCATGACCGCAGATAAAGTGTTCAATGTCTTATTCTTATGCACGGGCAATTCCGCGCGCTCCATTATGGGCGAAAGCATCATCAATCGCGAAGGGCTCGGAAAGTTCAAGGGCTTCAGCGCCGCAAGCGGCGCAGTTGGCGAGGTTCATCCACGTGCTTTGCAGTTGTTGTCCTCAATGAATTATCCGACCCAGATTTTGCGCTCGAAAAACTGGGATGAGTTCGCCGCCGAAGATGCCCCGGTGATGGATTTTGTCTTCACTGTGTGCGACGACGCTGCGAAAGAAACCTGCCCAGTGTGGCCCGGTCAGCCGATGACGGCGCATTGGGGCATTCCCGACCCGGTTCAAGCGACGGGCACGGACAGTGAGATTGCCCAGGCCTTTAACGACACGTATCGCATGCTCAACCAGCGGATCTCCATCTTTACCAATTTGCCATTGGCTGCTATTGACCGTTTGTCCTTGCAAAAACGCCTCGACGATCTGGCCCAGGAGTCCTAAATGACAGCACAATGCGACGTCACCGCTAAAAAGGCAGAAGGCGCTGAACTTGGCACCTTTGAACGCTACCTTACGGCTTGGGTTGGGCTGTGCATTGTGGCTGGGATCGGTTTGGGACATTTCTTTCCCGCACCGTTTCATTTGGTCGGTAAAGCCGAAGTCGCGCAGGTGAACATGCCGGTGGCGGTGTTGATCTGGCTGATGATCATCCCGATGCTGCTCAAGATCGACTTTCGCGCTCTGCACCACGTCAAGGAACATTGGCGGGGCGTCGGTGTGACCTTGTTCATCAACTGGGGGGTGAAGCCGTTTTCCATGGCGGCTTTGGGGGCGTTGTTCATCGGCTATTTGTTTCACGATATGTTGCCCGCCGATCAGATCGAGTCCTACATCGCGGGCCTGATCATTTTGGCCGCAGCACCGTGCACCGCCATGGTGTTCGTGTGGAGCAACCTTTCGGATGGGGAGCCGCACTTTACCCTCACCCAAGTGGCGCTTAACGACCTCATTATGGTGTTCGCGTTTGCCCCCATTGTGGGTTTGTTGTTGGGGTTGTCGTCTATTCTTGTGCCGTGGGATACGTTGCTGATCTCAGTCCTGGTGTTCATCGTCGTTCCGGTGATCTTGGCCCAGGCTTGGCGGGCGTATTTGATCAAGCAAGGCGGGGAAGCCGCTTTGGCGCGGGTGCTCGGTTTTACCCATCCCATCTCGCTTCTGGCTTTGTTGGCAACGTTGGTTTTGCTGTTCGGGTTTCAAGGTGAACAGATTTTGGCCCAACCCATGGTCATCGTCTTGCTCGCCATACCGATTTTGATCCAGGTCTACTTCAACTCAGGCTTGGCTTACGTGTTGAACCGCAAGTTCGGTGTCGCCCATTGTGTGGCGGCCCCGTCGGCCTTGATCGGGGCAAGCAACTTTTTTGAGCTGGCCGTGGCGACGGCCATTGGCCTGTTTGGCTTCGATTCCGGTGCTGCTTTGGCGACGGTCGTGGGGGTGTTGGTGGAAGTTCCGGTGATGCTGTCGGTGGTGCGTATCGTCAATGCGACCAAGGCTTGGTATGAAAAAGGCGCGGCTTAAGCCTCAATTGCTCAGCTCACGCACCTTCGTAAACGCGGGCGTGTAGTCCATATCCAGGGCTTTTTCGTACCAGCCCAAGGCCGCTTGTTTGTCGGGCGGGATGCCGATGCCTTCTTCATAGATTTCGCCTAAGCGGTAGAAACCTCTGGCATACGACGCTTCCCCGGCGATTTCGTACCATTTAACGGCTTCTTCCATATCAACCTTTTGTTCGGCGACACCCTTTTCATAAATTTGCGCCAAGTGGTAGTAGCCGAGCTTATAGCCTTCAGCACCCGCCAGTTCGAAGAAGTTGATGGCTTGGCCGATGTCTTGCTCAACCCCCCAACCGTTTTGATAACACTGTCCCAAATTGTCTTTGGCTTGGGAGTGTTCGGCGCTGGCGCGTTCGAACAGCTTAAAGGCAACCCACTGGTTTTTTTGGACATGTTCGCCGTTCAAATACATCATGCCGATGTTGTTGAGGGCTGGGGCGTGGCCTTGCAGGGAGGACACACGGTAGAGGTTATAGGCCTTTTCAAAGTCGCGTGGTACGCCCCGGCCCAAGTGGTAGATTAAGGCGAGACTAAACTGGGACGGCGCATGGTTGGCCGCGACCATTTGTTCGAATTCCAAAATGGCGCGCGACCATTTGCCTTGGCGCACCAGTTTCAGGCCGTCTTGATAGCTGGCCTGAACGGGCAGGGTGCCCAAAACGAACAGGGCGGCGAACAGGGCCAGAAGTATGCGGGTTTTGCGAATCATGGCCACAGTATAGCAAATCACCAATGCCTTGGAAAAGATGGATAAATGAGACAATTTTCCGAGACGATTTCACGACAATTCCCAGATTGTGACACATTCCAACCACAATTGGGGGCTCTAATCATACTCAACAAACGGCCAACCCCTTCCCCCCTCCCCCAGAGACGTTGGACGGTCGTTTGTCGAAGGCTCCTACGACGTTTTAGTCAAAGACTTCGACTGTGTTTCTCCTGAAGGAAAAGGCTCCTCCCAAGACTGCCCTTTTTATTGAGAAACCACCCCAATCTTGACTTGCAGTGCTGAAAAACTGGCCGGGTGTTTATCACCCGGCCTTCTTTTTTGTGAACGCCTCTTTTTAAGTGCCCGTTTTTGCTGGTGTTTGGGCAGATTTCGGCTAAGGTTTAGCCCGCAACAAGGAATTCGTACGACCTTCCATGACCACAGCTTCCACCAAACAGTTTTGGGGTGAGAAACTCACCTGTGTGCGCAGTGAACGCGTTGTGTTTCACGGCTTGAATTTTGAGCTTTCTCCCGGCGGTGCGCTGATCTTGATCGGCCCCAATGGTTGCGGCAAATCTTCGCTGTTGCGCATGATGGCCGGGCTGTTGCGCCCGGCGGGTGGAAACATGCTGTGGGCAAACGAAGGTGCCGAGCCCGAAGAGGCCCTGGACGACATTGACGAGCACGGCGGACGGCTGCATTACGTTGGCCACCATGACGCGGTGAAGCCCGTACTGACGGCGGCGGAAAACATTGAATTTTGGGCCCATGTGCGCGGCGGCGGTGAAGACACCGTGATGGACGCGTTGGACGTGTTTGACATCAAGCATCTTTATGACGTGCCCGGCCGCTTTATGTCGGCGGGGCAAAAGCGCCGGGTGAACTTGGCGCGCATCATCGCCGCACCGGCCCCCCTGTGGCTGTTGGACGAGCCCACCACCGCGCTGGACAAAGCCACCATCAAACGCCTGGAAGACGCCGTTCAGCGTCACCGCGACGGCGGCGGCATGGTGGTGTTGTCGACCCACGCGGATGTGAACACACCGGGATCAACGACGTTGGATGTGTCCGATTTTGCCTACAAAGCGTCGTTTGACGAAAACGTGATGGTGTGAGGCGGGCATGAAGGTATTTTTAGAACTCGTCAAACGCGATCTGGCCCTGGCTTTCCGCCAAGGCATGGACAGCCTGATGGTGGTGGCGTTTTTTGTCATCGCCGTGGTGCTGTTCCCCTTCGGCGTCGGGCCCGAGCCCAACACGTTGGCGAAGATCGCAGGCGGCACCATTTGGGTGGCGGCGTTGCTGTCTTCCATGTTGTCGTTGGAACGCTTGTTTCAGACCGATTACGAAGACGGGTCTTTGGAATTGCTGGCTTTGGCCCCGATCCCGCTGGAAGTGACCGTGTTGGCGAAAGTCGTGGCGCATTGGCTGACCACGGGATTGCCGTTGATCATCACGGCACCCTTGTTGGCGGTGTTGATGCAGTTGCCCATGGAAGGCTTCGGCGCGTTGATGCTGGCCTTGGCGCTAGGTACACCGACGTTGAGCCTCATCGGTGCGGTGGGGGCCGCGTTGATTTTGGGATCGCGCCGGGGTGGCGTGTTGCTGTCCTTGCTGGTTTTGCCGCTTTACATCCCAGTCCTGATTTTTGGTGTTTCCGCCGTGGATGCAGCCATTTTCGATCAGGCTGTGCGCCCGCATGTGCTGTTTTTGGCGGCCATGTTGGTGGGCGCCCTGGCGTTAACGCCTTGGGCGGCGGCAGCGGGCTTACGTCAGTCACTGGAATAGAATTGAGGCTTTCCAGGCATCTTGCCACATTTCGGCCATTTGAGAGTCGCAGTATCTGGCAAATTCGCCTTGGAACAGTTACAAACGAGAGCGAATACAGAAGATAAAGAACAGCTGTCAGGGGACCTATGCACCGTTTTGCCAATCCAACCCGTTTTTTGAAGTTGGCCGGGATCATCCAACCGTGGATGGCCTGGATCACGATTATTTTATTCGCCGTCGGTCTCTATATGACCTTTTTCACCGCGCCCGCCGATTATCAGCAGGGCGAAAGCGTGAAAATCATGTACGTGCACGTGCCGGCGGCCTGGATGGGTATGTTTTGTTATGCCGCTATGGCCATCGCGTCCGGTGTCGCCTTGATTTGGAAGCATCCTTTGGCCGACGTGGCCGCCAAAGCCACCGCACCCATTGGCGCAGCCTTCACGTTTTTGGCGCTGGCGACAGGTGCCCTTTGGGGCAAGCCCATGTGGGGCACGTGGTGGGTGTGGGATGCGCGCCTGACGTCCATGCTGATTTTGTTTTTCTTGTACATCGGTTACATGGCGCTGCAAGGCGCGTTTGATGATCGCGCACGCGGCGCAAAAGCGTCCGCTGTGCTGGCTTTGGTCGGTGCGGTGAACCTGCCGATCATCAAATTTTCCGTCGATTGGTGGAACACCCTGCATCAGCCGTCCTCGGTTCTCAAAATGGACGGTCCGAGCATTCACCCGGACATGCTGTGGCCGCTGTTAATCATGGCGGTGGCGTTCAAGACGTACTACGTCTGGGTGATGTTGGTGCGTGTGCGCCAAGAATTGACCGAAAACAAGGTGCGGATTTTGCGCCTGAAGCAAATTCACGGGTAAGGAGGAAAGACCATGAGCGAATTCTTATCCATGGGTGGTTACGCCGCTTACGTCTGGCCGTCTTATGGCCTGACCGCCGTGATCATGTTGGTTTTGTTGATCGCCAGCTTGCGCTCGCTCAATTCCACCGAAAAAACGTTTAAACGCCTGAAAGCCGAAGTCGGCCCAAACAGAGCGAAACCTGAGGAGACCCCCCATGGCGATGAAGCGAAAGCATAAGCGTCTCACCTTTGTTCTTGTGGCTCTGGCCCTGATCGGCTTGGCCGTGGGCTTGGTGCTCAATGCGTTGAGCGACGGTGTCTCCTTGTTCAAAAGCCCGACGGACTTGGTCACCGCACCGCCGCCGCCGACCCAAAGCGTGCGCTTGGGCGGCTTGGTCGAGGACGGCTCGGTCCAGCGTACCGAAGGCTCTGCCGTCGTGCGCTTTCGGGTGACGGACGTCGATAACTCCGTGGACGTCGTTTACGAAGGCCTGTTGCCGGACCTGTTCCGCGAAGGCCAAGGCATCGTCACCTTAGGCAAGATGGTCGACGGCAAATTCCAAGCCGACGAAGTTTTGGCCAAACACGATGAAAACTATATGCCCGCCGAAGCCGTGGACGCGTTGAAGAAGTCCGGCCAGTGGAAGGGCGATGAGGAAGGCGCAAATTAAATGATTGTAGAGCTTGGCCACTTCCTGTTGATCTTGGGGCTGATGGTCGCCCTGTTCCAAACCGTTGTGCCCCTGGTGGGGGCCGCGCGCGGCAATGCCCAGTGGATGAATTTGGCTGGACCGGCTGCCATCGCGCAGGCGCTGTTTGCGACGCTGTCGTTTTTGGCCCTGACGTATGCCTATGTGGTGTCCGATTTTTCGGTCCTGAACGTGGCGGCAAACTCGCATTCGACCAAACCGATGCTCTATAAAATTTCGGGCGTGTGGGGCAACCACGAAGGCTCGATGATGTTGTGGGTGTTGATCTTGGCGTTTTACGGCTTGGCCGTGGCCGCGTTTGGCCGCAACTTGCCGCCCAGCCTGCGTGCGCGGGTTTTGGGTATCCAAGCGATGATCGCGCTGGGCTTTTATCTGTTTATCTTGCTCACCTCCAACCCGTTTGTGCGCGTATTTCCGCCGCCTATGGACGGCAACGGTCTAAACCCGTTGCTGCAAGACCCGGGATTGGCGTTCCACCCACCGTTCTTGTATCTGGGCTATGTGGGCTTCTCCATTGCGTTCTCGTTTGCCATTGCCGCTTTGATCGAAGGCCGTGTGGACGCTGCGTGGGCGCGTTGGGTGCGTCCGTGGACCTTGGCCGCTTGGGGCTTTTTGACCGTCGGCATCGTGCTGGGGTCTTGGTGGGCGTATTATGAGCTCGGCTGGGGTGGCTGGTGGTTCTGGGACCCGGTTGAAAACGCATCGTTCATGCCGTGGTTGGTGGGCACGGCTTTGCTGCACAGCTCCATCGTTGTGGAAAAACGCAACACCTTGAAGGGCTGGACGATCTTTTTGAGCATCGTGGCGTTTTCGTTCTCTTTGCTGGGCACCTTTATTGTGCGCTCGGGCGTATTGTCCTCGGTGCACTCGTTTGCCTCCGACCCCGCGCGCGGTGTGTTTATCTTGGCGCTGTTGCTGTTGGTCGTGGGCGGTTCGTTCACCCTGTTTGCCTTGCGTGGCCCGCAGTTGAAGGCAGGCGGTTTGTTCCAGCCGGTCTCGCGTGAAGGCTCGTTGCTGATGAACAATCTGCTGATGACCGTGGCGGCTGCCGTGGTGTTGTTGGGCACGTTGTATCCGCTGTTCTTGGATGCCTTGGGTGGCGGCAAAGTCTCCGTCGGTCCGCCTTTCTTCAACTCGGTCTTTATCCCGCTGATGGTGCCCATGGTCGTCGTTATGGCGTTTGGGCCCTTGATGTCGTGGAAACGCGGCGACGTGCCGCGCGCCATGAAGCAATTGTTTGTGGCTTTGGCGGTTTCTGTCGTCACAATCTTGGTGTGTTTTGTCATCGTTGATACGGACAGCGTTCTGTCCGTGCTGGGCACGGGGTTATCGGCGTGGTTGGTTGTGGGCACGCTCACGGAAATTGCCGTGCGCATTAAGTTGTTCAAAACCGACTTTGGTTCCAGCCTGCGTCGTTTGGGTAGTCTTCCGCGCTCCAGCTGGGGCATGACGTGCGCGCACGTGGGCCTTGGTATCGCCATTGCGGGCATGATCGGTTCCACCGTTTGGCGGGTGGAAAGCATCCAAGTGATGAAGGTCAACGACTCCATCGATTTGGCGGGTTTCACTTACACCCTTCGCGGTGTGCGCGATGTGCAAGGCCCGAACTATGTGGCCCAAGCGGGCGCTGTTGAGGTTTCGCAAAACGGCGAACACTACACGTATCTCTATCCGGAAAACCGCATCTATAAGGTCGAGGCTCGTCCCACGACCGAAGCGGCCATTCAGACCATGTTTTTCCAAGATCTCTACGTTGCTTTGGGCAACAAGGAAGAAAATGGAGACGGTTACGTGGTGCGGATTTACAACAACCCGTTGGTTTTGTGGTTGTGGCTGGGGTCCAGCATGTTGGTGTTGGGTTCCCTCATCAGCTTGACCGACCGCCGTCATCGCATCGGTGCGCCGGAAAAATCCAAGGCCAAGCCCAAACCCAATGCCCAAGCCGCCCCGGCTGAATAAGGGGTGAGAGTGTGATGAAGAAGTTCCTGTTTTTCCTGCCGCTGCTGATTTTGTTGGTTGTCGGCGGATTTTCCGTCAAGCAGCTCTACCGCGTGCAAAGCGGTGAGACGGTGGACAAACTGCCGTCCGTGCTGATCAACCGTCCGGTGCCGCAGTTTGATCTTGCCGCCATCCAAGGCCGTGATCGCGGTTGGGGCACGAAGGATTTGCTGGGCCAAGTCACCATCGTCAATATCTTTGGCTCTTGGTGCGTGGCCTGTCAGATCGAGCACCCCTTTTTGGTGCGCATCAAAGAGCAAAACCTGGTGCCGGTTTATGGCCTCGATTGGCGGGAGAAAAAGCCGGACGCTGGCCCGAAGTGGTTGGCGCGGTACGGTGACCCCTACACCCTGGTCGGTGACGATCCCAAATCCGTCGCTGCTATTGCGTTTGGTGTGACGGGGGCGCCCGAAAGCTTCATTGTCGATAAGAAGGGTGTGATCCGCTACAAACAAATCGGTCCCATCACGCCAGACAATTGGGCAGAAACTCTGTGGCCCTTGATCCAAAAATTGAAAGAGGAGCCAGCTTAATGCGGACACTCCTGTTGGCTCTGGTCGTGAGCTTTGTGCTGCCGTTTGCAGCCCAAGCTGTCGAGCCCGATGAAATCTTAAAAGACCCGGCCTTAGAAGCGCGCGCCCGTGAAGTGGGCAAGCAACTGCGCTGTGTGGTCTGTCAAAACCAAGCCATTGACGATTCCAATGCCGAGCTGGCCCGCGACATGCGCATCTTGGTGCGCGACCGCATCACCGCAGGCGACAGCAACGACGAAGTCATGGCCTACATGGTGGATCGCTATGGCGACTTTGTGTTGTTGGACCCGCCGTTTAAAGCCTCGACCCTGGTGTTGTGGATCGGCCCTGGTGCCATCGCTGTATTTGGTGTGTTCGCGTTGGTGATGATTTTCCGCCGCCGCAAATCCGGTGGGGGTGAGGTCGTCGCGGGTGTGCAAGCCGAACCGCTCAGCGATGATGAGCGCCGCCGCCTGGATAAACTTTTGAAGGAAAACGACGCATGACGCTTCTCTGGGTAGCCGTCGCGGCTTGTATTTTGGGCGCGCTCGCTTTTTTGATTGTGCCGTTGGCGCGCCGGGCGCCCGACAGCGCAGCGCCTGAACGCGCCGAGTTCGACCTGACGGTCTACAAAGACCAGCTGGGTGAGATCGAGCGCGACATGGAACGCGGTGTGTTGAGCGAAGACCAGGCCTTGGCCGCACGCACCGAAATTGAACGGCGCATGCTGGCCGCAGCCGAAGACAAAAACAGCGGTCTGGAAATCGCCGAAACGCGCGATCCGAAAATGACCCAGGCGTTGATGATTGCGATCATGGTCATCTTGCCGCTGGGCGCACTGGGCACATATTTATCCTTGGGCCAGCCATCTTTGCCGGATCAGCCCTTGGCTCAACGCCAAATGGATCAAAAACAAAGCGACATTGCCAACGCCGCCGCCAACGCCGAAGACCGCGCCCGCGCCATGCAATTGTTGAAAGATCTGGAAGAGCGTCTGGCCAAAGAGCCCAACGACGTCGAAGGCTGGCTGGTGCTGGCTGAAATCTATGAAATGGGCCAACGCTATGGCGATGCTGCTGGGGCTTATGAAAAAGTTGCAGGCCTGACCAACCGCCATCCCCAAGCTTTGGCCGCCTGGGCGGAAGCGTTGATCATCGAAGACGGATCGGTGGTGAGCAAGTTGGCTTCGGACCTGTTGGTTGAGGTCCAAGACAAAGACCCCGCCGATCCGCGTTCCTACTTCTACTTAGCGTTGGCCAAGCAACAAAAAGACGATTTGCAAGGTGCCTTGGATGAGTATGTGGCCCTGTTGAAGGTCTCGCCGGAAAACGCCGAATGGGTGGCGCAAATCCAATCCCGTATGCAAGGCCTGGCGGCGGGGCTTGGCATTGACGTTCCCCAAGTGACCATGCTGCCGCCCATGGAGGTGGCAGAGCCTGAACCCGCCCCCGCACCTGCACCGGGGCCGACGGCGGAGCAAGTCCAAGACGCACAGCAGATGTCTGCGGAGGACCAAAACGCCATGATCCAGGCGATGGTCGAACGTTTGGCCGACAAGCTCAAAGAAAACCCCGACGACTTGGCGGGCTGGAAACGCTTGGCCCAGGCTTATCGCGTGCTGGGCAACGCCGAAGGCTTGGCCGAGGCCGAAGCCAACATCAAACGTTTGGGTGGGTCTTAAGCAAGACCTACTGCCCCGACATATACGTTATGAAGTCGACTTTTTCTTGCGCGGTGCATTCACGTCCCAAGACGGAATTGCAGTTGCGGCGGAACCATTTTGCGACCTTTTTGGGATCGGTGTAGCGCGCGGGCGTTTTGGACACGGCCATGGGCTCAATCACTTTGCCGGTGCGGGTCTCTCCGCTGGTGAACGGCGTTGCGCCATGGCATGTGGTGCAGCTGGGGGTCTCGGGCTTGCCGAGGCCGAACTTGGTGGTGAAGAGTTTTTGGCCGCGCGCGGCGTCACCGGACGCAGCACCTTGGGCCATAAAGCTTTGTACGATGTCGTCGCGTGGCCCGGCTTGTGCGGCTGTCGTCAAGGTGGCGACAAGCAGGGCGGCGGTGAGTGCTGTTACGATTTTCATGAATTTCTCCTGCAATCATTTTGCACACCCTAACGTCGGCAAGCTGAACTCAAGCTGAAGGGGGGTGTTCAGCTTGGGTTCATATCTAGAGGCTATGATGTCCACAGTTTAAATTCAGCCGCGGACAGAAGAGATGACAACCGATCAAAGCACAAAACGCACCATCAAAGTTTGGGACATGCCCACCCGCTTTTTCCATTGGAGCTTGGCGAGTTTAATCCTTGTCGCGTTTATCTCCGCCGAAGCGGGGGCGAGCATTTTTTGGGTGCATATTTACACGGGTACTGCCGTTTTGGGCTTGGTGGCCTTTCGCTTGGTTTGGGGTGTGTGGGGCAGCCGCTATGCGCGCTTTGACGATTTTGTACACGGGCCTGAAACCGTCGGTGACTACGCCAAAAAGCTGTTGCAGTTTCGCCCGCCCCACCACGTCGGCCACAACCCCCTGGGCGGCTGGATGGTCGTGGCGTTGCTGGCGACGGTCATGGTAATTTCCTTGTCAGGGCTGATGACGTCCGAAGACGGCTACGTTGGGCCTTTGGCCTTTATCGGGGGCGGCTGGATGGGCGAGCTGCACGAAGGCTTGGGCCATTTTTGGATCCCCCTGGTGGCATTGCATGTTGGCGGTGTTGTGGTGCACGGTTTGATCTCGCGGGAAAATTTGGTGCGTGCTATGTTCACCGGCAAGAAGCATGTGTCTGGTGATGAAGCCGACAAAGAGATCAAGCCCATCGGGTTTATCCGTCCGGCGATCGCGATTGCCATAGGCCTTGCGGTCGGCGGTTACTTCTTGTGGATATGAGGTGGCATATGAAATTGAGCTCTTGGATTTCGCTGGTTTTTGCAACCTGTTTCGGCGCTGCCGTCTTGGCAAGCCCCGCTGTGCAGGCGGACGGGGATAAACTGGATCAAGAACGCGCCCGCGAAGCCGTCTTGAAAGGTGAGATTGAGCCCTTGGCCAAAGCGCTGAAAGTTGTCGACAAAGAATTTGGTGGCGAAGTGATTGAGGTCGAACTGGAAGACGAATACGGCGGGTTAATCTACGAGATTAAAGTGCTGCAAAAGGATGGGCGCGTTCTTGAGGTTGAGCTGGACGCGAAGACGTTGAAAATCTTAGACGTCGAGCATTAAAGCGGGAGGGGATCACACATGCGTGTTTTGGTGGTCGAAGACGAACAGGATTTGCGCGAACAAGTCGCAGGCGCGCTCACAGACGCGGGTTATACCGTGGACCAAGCCCCGGACGGCGAAGAAGGCGCGTTTTTAGGCGATACCGAACCCTATGATGCGGTGGTTCTGGACCTGGGCCTGCCCAAAGTGGACGGCATCACGGTCTTGAGTGGCTGGCGCAAAGACGGGCGCGACATGCCGGTGTTGATTTTAACCGCGCGCGACAACTGGTCCGAAAAGGTCGGCGGGTTTGACGCAGGGGCGGACGACTACCTCACCAAACCGTTTCATATGGAAGAGCTGTTGGCGCGGGTGCGGGCACTCATCCGTCGCACGGCGGGGCACGCGACCTCAATGCTCAGCTGCGGTCCGGTGGAGCTGGATACAAAATCGGGCAAGGTTACGTTTGAAGGCGAGGCCGTAACCCTGACCGCGCACGAGCTGAAAGTGTTGTCGTACTTCATGCACCATCAAGGCAGCGTGATTTCACAGACCGAGCTTATCGAGCATGTCTACGACCAAGACTTCGACCGCGATTCCAACACCATTGAAGTGTTCATTGCGCGCTTGCGCAAAAAGCTCCAGCCCGCGCTTATACAAACCCACCGTGGACGCGGCTATTCGTTCGGCGAACCTGAGGCCTAATGGATGCAAAACGTGTTGGGCCGCTCCGTTTCCTTACGCCTGATCATTTTGTCTTTGGCGTGGATTGTGACGGCCTTGGCCGTGGGCGGTTGGGTTTTGGCGGCGCACTTCGAACAGCACGTTGAACGTTCTTTCGACGCCGAGCTGGAACGCAACATCGCCGACACCCTGGCGTTTGTCGAAGTGGTGAACGGGCGCGCCACCATGCGCGAACGCCCGGCGAACCCCAACTACAACCGTCCGCTTTCGGGCTGGTATTGGCAGCTCAGCGTCGACGGCGGCGCGGTGGAACGCTCGCGCTCGCTTTGGGATCAAGTGTTGGAAGACGTGCGTGAACCGGCCTCTGGCGAAGTGAAGGCTTACAACGCCTCGGGCCCCGGGGGTGAGGAGCTCCGCATGGTGGTGAAAACCTATCAGCTGTCCAATTTCAGCCAACCCGTATCCATCGCCTACGCAGGCCCCTTGGACGTTATCGAAGACGCCGCCGTTGAGTTCAGTGAAGCGTTGGCTGTGTCAATGTTGGTGCTGGGGCTAGGTCTATTGGTCGCCGTGGTGCTTCAAATCATTTGGGGTTTGAGGCCGCTAAGTTTGGTGCGCACAAAACTCGCGGACGTTCACGCGGGCGAAGCGGCTAAGATGGACGGCGAGTTTCCCTCCGAAGTCGAAGCCCTTGTGAACGACCTCAACAGTTTGTTGGACCACAATGCACAAGTGATCGAACGCGCCCGCACCCACACGGGCAACTTGGCGCACGCGCTGAAAACGCCCTTGGCGGTGTTGAGCAACGAAGCGGACAAGCTGGACGAAAACAGCCCGCGCATCGTGCGCGAACAGGTCCAGTCCATGAACGAACTGGTCAAGCGCCACCTGGCCCGCGCGCGTGCGGCAGGGGGCTTGGCGGCTCCTGGGCAAGTGCTGGACTTAGCCGAGGTCTTAACCCCGCTGCAACGCACCTTGGTGCGCATCTACCAAAACAAAAACGATGGGGCAGGGGTTGCGATTTCCCTGAATGCTCTGGACGGTTTTCGTGTGGCGGGCGAGCGTGAAGACTTAGACGAAATGCTCGGCAACCTGTTGGACAATGCGTGTAAGTGGGCGGCGTCCAAAGTCGAGGTCACGGCCCAGCGCGACGGCCGTCAAGTTTTGATCCGCATTGCCGACGATGGTCCGGGTATTGCGGATGAAGCCACCGACACCGTCTTGCAACGCGGCAAGCGCCTGGACGAGGCCACGCCCGGCAGCGGTTTGGGCCTCGCCATCGTGTTGGAGTTGGCGGAGCTTTATCACGGCTCTTTGCGGCTGAGACGGTCAGACTTTGGCGGCCTGGAAGCCCGATTACGCCTGCCCGCCCAATAAGGTAGGCCCTTATAGGCAGGGCATTTTCTCCTCTTGCCTTTTGTTGAGAGTCCCCCCATAAAACACACAAGAAAGACGCCGACGGCCTTCCTCCCCAGCCGACCGGATATGTCCACAAATGTAGAGAAGAGCGAAAACAGGGAAGCAGGCTGGGCCTGCGTGAAGGAAAAACCATGAGCACTTTCAAAACCATTGACGATCTTGATGTGGCTGGAAAAACCGTTTTGGTCCGCGCGGACTTGAACGTTCCCATGGCCGACGGCAAGCCCACCGACACCACCCGCATCGACCGTTCCGTTTCCACCATTGCCGACTTGGCCGCCAAAGGCGCCAAAGTCGTGTTGCTGACGCACTTCGGTCGTCCGAAGGGCCAAGTCGTGCCTGAAATGTCGTTGAAGCCGGTGGCCGAAGCCATGGCATCTGCATTGGGCAAAGACGTTGCGTTCGCCACCGATACCATCGGTGACAGTGCCAAATCCACCATCGCCGCCATGAACGACGGTGACGTCGCCATGCTGGAAAACGTGCGCTTCCACGCCGAAGAAACCGACAACGACGACGGCTTTGCTTCGAGCTTGGCCGAGCTGGGCGACGTCTACGTCAACGACGCGTTTTCCACCGCCCACCGTGCACACGCTTCGACCGAAGCGCTGGCCCGCAAGCTGCCCGCAGCTGCTGGCCGTTTGATGCAGGCGGAGCTGGAAGCCTTAGGTGCCGCTTTGGGTACGCCGCAAAAGCCGGTTGCGGCTGTTGTGGGTGGCGCAAAAGTGTCCACCAAGATGGAAGTGCTGGGCAACTTGTCCAAGAAAGTCGACATGATCATCATCGGTGGCGGCATGGCCAACACCTTCTTGTTCGCCAACGGCCATGATGTGGGTTCCAGCTTGTGCGAAAAAGACATGGCGGACGATGCCAAGAAAATCGTTGCCGACGCCGCCGCAAACGGTTGCGAAATCGTTCTGCCGGTTGACGTGGTGGTGGCGAAGGAATTTGCGGCCAACGCCGACAACCAAGTGGTCGCCATCGACGCCATTCCGTCCGACATGATGGCTTTGGACATCGGTCCGGACACCATCGCCGACGTTGAAAAACGCCTGGAAGGCTGCAAGACCTTGGTTTGGAACGGCCCGTTCGGTGCGTTCGAAATCGAACCGTTTGACACAGGCACCAACGCTGCTGCCCAAGCCGCAGCACGCCTGACCAAAGCGGGCACGTTGCGCTCTGTCGCCGGTGGTGGCGACACGGTGGCGGCTCTGGCCCATGCGGGTGCGGCGGACGACTTTAGCTACATCTCCACGGCAGGCGGTGCATTCTTGGAATGGATCGAAGGCAAAACGCTCCCGGGCGTGGCCGCGCTGGAAGGCTAAGCACAAGACTCCAACACAATTTTAAGCACCCCCGGCTTTTGGGTCGGGGGGTGTTTTTATGCACGTTTTCAGTGCTTTAAGAAGGTGTCTTCACATCCCTGGTGAGTTATGTTATAAATATAGAGTCAGCGTCTGTGTTACGGACTTGCTTAAAAGGCTGTAGCACAAGCGACAGACACTAGCGTGGGACACGAATTGTCCCACAATAGCGACAGAAACGTTGCTTTAGAACTGTGGTTTGGTGGCTCAAAGCTACTTAAACCCGGGTTCCGAGAAAGGAGAGCCGATATGTCTGTTAACTCAGCTGGTTCAGCCCTCAACGTTCAACAAGCACTTGTCGCTCTTCGCCAGACTGTACAGGCGGAGCATGTTGCAGCAGCTGCTGTCACGGAGGTTGCCAATCAGGCAGCTCAATCCGTTCAGCAGACCAACTCTGCAGCACAGGATGCCCACGATGCGGCTAGCTCGCAAGATGGGCGTGGTGAAGTGGTTGACGTTGAAGCCTGACCAAAACTTCGCGTTTCGCAGAAAGTGAGCGTGATAACCTAGGCAAGTCTACCAACGCAGACCCGTTCCATCCTTGTGATGGGCGGGTCTCTGTGTTTCTGGAGAGAATTTAGTGAAATCTGGGGGCATAACCCTGGCTACGGGGACGTGGTGAGGCTGTTTTTTCACCACAGAGGACACAGAGCTAAAATTAAAAAACTCTGCGCACTCTCTGCTCTCTGTGTCCTCTGTGGTAAAAATACCACCGCCGTCACTTTGCACAGCGATTGCGTGGGGGCTCTAAACGATTCTATTTGCAGGGTTTTCCAACCCAAGGTAATCTTTTGTTAACCATTTTCTGGCACCCTGGGCGTTATGGCTGATATTACGAACGTTTCCACACCTGTCGTCCGCCCCACCGTGCAAGCGCGGGGCTCGAACGCGGGTGCGCAACAAAACGGCTATCAAAACGCAGACGAGGTCAATCGTCGCGCGTCTGTTTTGAATGCGGTCGACAGCCCGGAAAACATCGCCTCGCTCAATCGTCTGGACCGCATTCTGTCATCCGACAAACCGCTGCGCACGGATGTCCCACGGGGGTTTTATTTAGATCTAAAGGTCTAACGAAAACACGCTGCTGATCACGGGCCCTGCTTTGCAGGGCTTTTTTGTGCGCGGGGTTTGGCCGTGCTAGGGTGGTGGCGAACACAGAGATTCTGACGAAACTAAAGACGGAAAGATCGTTTTATGGCCAGCCACACCGCCATCGCCGCCAACCTTCTTCGCAACGCCGCGACATTTTTTCGCGATATCGGCACCAACAATCCCGATCTTAAAGATCAAATGGAAGCCAATGCCGAAACTTACGACACGGTGGCGGAAATGTTGGAAAACGATCCCGATGGTGAATTGACGTTGCCCAGCGAAGATGCCGCCAACGGCAACGAAACGCCGCCAAACTAGAACTAAGTTAATCCAGCCCCATCAGATTGCAGGCAAAGTCACGGGCTGCGAACGGGCGCAGATCGTCTGCGCCTTCGCCGACGCCGATGGCATGCACGGGCAGCCCAAACTTGTCGGCCAGCGCCACAACCACACCACCTTTGGCGGTGCCGTCCAATTTGGTCATGACCAAGTCTGTGACGTCGACCGCTTGGCGGAAGGTGTCCACCTGGGCGTGGGCGTTTTGGCCAACGGTGGCGTCTAAGACCAACAAGACGTCATGCGGTGCGTCGGGATTGAGTTTTTTGATCACACGCACGATCTTTTCCAGCTCTTCCATCAAGTGGATTTTGTTTTGCGGCCGCCGGGCGGTGTCGATCAACAACACATCCTACGCCGTCTTGCGAGGCTTGTTCGACGGCGTCATAAGCTAGGACTGCTGCGTCCGCTCCGATGTCGCGGGCGATGACGGGGGTGTTGGTGCGCTCCCCCCAAACTTGCAGTTGTTCGATGGCGGCGGCGCGAAACGTATCACCGGCAGCCAGCATGAGGGACTTGCCTTCGTCTTTGAACTGTTTGGCAAGCTTGCCGATGGTGGTGGTTTTGCCCGCACCGTTCACACCACAAACCAAAACCACGTGGGGTTTGAGATCGGCGCGAATGTTGAGAGGCTTGGCGACGGGCTCCAAGATTTCAGTGATGTCGGCGGCGAAGGTTTCGCGCACCTCTTCATCGGTGATTTCTTGATCAAAGCGGGTTTTGGCGAAGTTGGCTGCAATTTTTGCAGCTGTGGTGACCCCCATGTCGGCGGTGATCAAAACCTCTTCCAGCTCTTCCAGCGTGTCATCGTCCAAGCGGCGCTTGCCGGTGAACAAATCGCCGATGCCACCGGTGAGGCGGGACGAGGTCTTGCCCAAGCCCGCTTTCAGTCTGTCAAACCAACCCATTTATTCCGCTGCCCAATTCTTATCCGTGAGAGGGGTGAAAAGCTCACCGCCTTTGTGCCCGGCAAGTTGGACAGAGGCAAGGGTGCCGGGGGTGAAAGTGCCGTCCAGTCGGACAGGCGCAAAACTCTCGGTGCGCCCGAAGTCGGGTTTTTCGACCAGCACGGTTTGTTCGGTATTGCAGAGCGCGTCTAAGTGGAGTGCCAGATTGGCCTCACCTGTTTCACGCAAAATTTTGGCGCGCGCTTTTGCAACGTCTCCGCCGACTTGCGGCATCTTCGCCGCCGGTGTGCCGGGGCGAGGCGAGTAGGGGAAAACGTGTAGGTACTGCAGCCCCATCTCTTCGACATTCATGCGCGTGGTTTCGAATTGCGCGTCGGTTTCGGTGGGAAAGCCCGCGATCAGGTCCGCGCCGAACACCACGTCGGCGCGCGCTTGGCGCGCGCGTAGGGCCAAGGCTTTGACGTCAGAGACAGCGTGACGGCGCTTCATGCGTTTGAGCACCAAGTCGTCGGCGGATTGCAGGCTGAGGTGCAGGTGCGCCATCAAGCGCGGCTCGCTTTCCAACAGGGCAAAAAATTCATCATCCAGGCGGGCCGGGTCCAAGGAGCTCAACCGCAAGCGCGCCAAGTCCGGCACGGCGTTCATGATCGCGCGAATGACAGCTGTCAAGCCCGTGCCGTTTTCATCGCACAGGCCTGTGTCCGATCCGTAAGCAGCAATGTCGACGCCTGTGAGTACGACTTCCAAATGCCCGGCATCCACCAGTTTGTGCACTTGTTGGACGATGTGATCCATGGGCACAGAACGGTTGGGGCCGCGTGCGGCAGGAATGATGCAGAACGTGCAGTCGTTGTCGCAGCCTTGTTGGATCATCACAAACGCACGCGTGCGGCCTTCCAGGCCGGAAACCAGATGGCCTGCGGTTTCGCGCACGTCGTTGATGTCGGAGACGACGATGGAGGTTGCTTCGTTCTGACCAGCACCCAACAAAGTATCGCCGTTGAGTTTTTCAAGGTTCCCGACGACGCGCTCAACCTCGTCCATTTCGGCGAATTTTGTCGGGTCCAGTTGGGCGGCACAGCCGGTGACGATGATGCGGGCTTCGGGGCGTTCGCGTTTGATGCGGCGAATGGTCTGGCGCGCTTGGCGTTCGGCTTCAGCCGTGACGGCGCAGGTGTTGACGATCACAGCGTCGTTCACGCCCGCCTTGGCCATTTCATCGCGCATGACTTCAGATTCCAAGGAGTTCAGACGACACCCCAGCGTGATGATGTCGCGGCTCTGTTCGCGGGTGCTCATCCGTCTTGCTCCCACAATGCGGAACTGATGGTGCCGCTGAAGCTGGTGGCGACGGGGCCGGTCATCAATACGTTGTTGTCGGGCAGCCATTCAATGGTCAGCGTGCCGCCGTCCAAAACCACATCGGCTTTGCGGCCCGTGAGGCCCCGGCGCGCGGTGGCGACCAATGCGGCACAGGCACCCGATCCACAGGCTTGCGTGATGCCCGCGCTGCGTTCCCACACCCGCATGCGGATATGGCTTTCGTCTATGATATGAACGGCTTCGACGTTGGTGCGCTCGGGGAACAGTTTGTGGTGCTCGATCAAGGGGCCGAAGACTTCTAGGTCAATGGCTTCGGCGTTATCGACCATGAACACGGCGTGGGGATTGCCCATGTTAACCCCGACGGGGTTTTTCAGGGGTCCGGCCTCAATGTTCAAGTGTTCGGTGTCGCAGGCTTCAGACACGGGAATGTCGCGCCAATCTAAGCGTGCCGGGCCCATGTCCACACTGTACAAACCGTCGCCCAAATTTTCGCAATCGAGCAAGCCGGAAATGGTTTCAATGATGATGTGGCTTTCCGCGCGCTCTTCCATAATCAAAGACGCCACGCAGCGCGTTGCATTACCGCATGCGCCGCTTTCGGAACCGTCGGGATTGTAGATGCGCATGAACACGTCCGAGTCCACCGATGTCGGGTTTTCCATCACGATCAATTGATCGCAGCCCACGCCACGGCGGCGGTCTGCAATGGCGCGCACGCCATCGCGCGACAACGAAAATCCGTCGCCACGTCCGTCAATGATGACGAAGTCGTTGCCGAGCCCGTGCATCTTTATGAAAGCCAGAGTGCTCATAGGGGGCTTTATATGGGGGGGAAATGCCCAAAAGTCCAGAAAATTGCCTGTCTATCGCCTTTCAGGGACGCATAGCCATTGCGGCGCTTAGATCAACTAATAGATGTTCGCGTAAGTATTAATCAATCACCTATAATAACCATCCAAAAATTAGGGCTTAATATTCTTGATTATTTATTCATAAATAAAGTTAATGATGGATTTAGCTTGGTCGATTATTTCAATTAATTTGAACTTCTTGACTGGAATTACCAGCTAATAAAACCATAGAGATTATTACTTGTGGGTTCTTGATTAGGCAATGCGCATGAAACAATTGGACCCGCAAAAACAGTCATTACGTGAGCTTGAAGGCCGCGCCCCGCAGGGCAGCGACTTTGTTGTGCCCAGCCATGTTCTGGACAATGGCGCGTTGAGCTTGAGCGTTCCAAAAGGGTTTGAACTGTCGGGTGAGGGTATTGGTCTTGATGTGGGCGTACCCGATGGCGTTCGAGTGGCGCAATTGTCCATTGACGGTGTCTCGACCGATTCAGGCCCCGGCGTCGCTCAAAGTGAACCCATCGGCCAAGTCAGCGACTTAGAAGGTTCGGTCACAGCAACCCGGATTGATGGCAGCCAAGTCGCCCTCAATACAGGGGATTCCATTTTCCAAGGCGACGTCATTGAAACGGGTGCAGACGGCAGCATCGGCGTGATCTTTGTGGATGACACGGTCTTCACCTTGGAAAATGACGGCCAGATGGTCATGGATGAAATGGTCTATGACCCCGACACCCAAGACGGCGTGTTCAATGCCAAGGTGGTCCAGGGCGTTTTTTCCATGGTCAGTGGGCAAATTGCCAAAACCTCCCCCGACGGCATGGCGCTATCGACACCGACGGCGACCATCGGCATTCGCGGGTCCACCTTGATTATTGAAATGGACCAAAACGGCGCTGTGAAGAACGCCACTTTGGTCAAAGACGTGGACGGCGGCATTGGCGAGATCGTCTTGGTTACACCGTCGGGTAATTCCGTTGTCCTGAACCAATATGGCGCGACCACGTCTGTGGGCGCTGACGGCACTGTGCGTCCGGTGCAGATTCTGACCGAGCAACAAATTCAACAAGCCCACGCCAAAGTTTTGACCAAGGTTGTGAAGGCGGTCGCCAAGCAGGCTGAACAAAAGGCCGAGAGAGCCGCCGACGAGGCCGCCCAGGCTGAAGCCGAAGCCGCCGCCGCCGAAGCTGAGGCCGCCGCTGCTGAAGCTGAAGCCGCCGCCGCCGAAGAAGCTGCCGCGACCGCGGGAGCCGAAGCCGCCGCCGCTGCCGCCGAAGCCGAAGCCGCCGCTGCCGCTGCCGAGGCCGCCCTGGCCGCCGCCGAAGCCAGCGGAGACGCCGAAGCCATGGCCGCCGCCGAAGCTGCTGCTGCCGAGGCCGAAGCGTTGGCTGTCGAAGCCAAACAAGTTGCCGCCCAGGCAGAAGCAGAGGCCTTTGCCGCCACCCAAGCTCAGGCCGCTGCCGATGCCGCTGCGGCTGATGCGAACGCCTTGGCTGCTGAAGCCGAAGTGGCTGCTGCTCAGGCGGAACAGGCCCAGGCGTTTAGCTCCCTCGCCGACACGGCCTTTACAGCGCAATCCCAAGAATTTGAGCAAGTTCAGCAAAACGCGGGTCAAGATGGGGGCGGCGAGGGCAATGAAGATCCTAATGCCGAGAACCAAGACCCACAATCCGGCACCGCCGATACGGCGGATACCGTCGCGGGAGATGGTCCTCCAGGGGAAAACCTGTTGGCTGGCGATTCCTTGTTTGGGGAGAACGATCCGTTGTTGAATGACCTCGGACTCAATTTTTTTGCCGATGGCCCCATAGGGTTTGGCAGCGCGGGGCTAAGCGGGTTTGACGAAGAGTTTTTGATCGACCTCATCGAATCATTGAACGATGATACACAAGAAGAAGAGGAAGAGGTTGGCGACAACGACGACGACGATCAAACCGTGGTTGTTGAAGAGGAAAGCTCCACTTCAACAGATGACACGCCTTTCTCCCAATGGGCAACGGGTGCAACGGCCTCAACGGAATACAACCCATCACCGGATGACTGGAGCGCAGACCAAGCGAAAGATGAGCCGAATACATTCACCTATGGCGATATCGAAACCGCCTGGACGGCCGACGATTATGATGACGGCACCCCCGATTGGTTGGAAGTGACCTATGACACGGCCGTGTATGCCACGGGCCTGACGATCTATGAATCGTACAACAACGGCTTTGTCTATCAAGTCGATCTGATTGATGCGAACGGTAAATACAACACCATATGGACGGGCCACGATACGTCGGAAAAATTGAATTACAACGATACGCTTGGATATGAAAGTCAGTTTGCCCTGCGCTTTGAAGCCACCTCGTATCTGGTTGACGGTATCAAAATCTATACCAGCAACATTTACAATTGGGACGAGATTGACGCCGTCGAACTTCTTTCCGGCACCCAAGACATTGGTACCAGCCAATACGAAACGGTGATGAGTTACGGCGGTGACGAAACCATTGATGGGGGAGCTGGAACGGACACCATCGATTACAATCATTCATCCGACGCCATCACCGTTGATCTCAGCGTGCAAGACGGCACCACATCGCAAGTGATCAGCTCGTCTCAAGGGTCGGACATTCTCTTGAGTTTTGAGAACGCTGCCGGATCCATTTACGCCGACGACATGACGGGCGATAGCAACGCCAATGTCCTCAATGGGCGCGATGGCAACGACATCATCAATGGCGGCGCGGGTACGGACACGCTCATTGGCGGGGCTGGGAATGACACGCTCACCGGTGGTTTGGGTAATGATGTCTTTGTCTATTACTCCAGAACTCTTGGCTCAGACGACCTGGAAACGGGTGGGTTCGACACGACGGATGCTTATCAAGGCGACACCATCAATTTTTATCAAGAGTTGATGGGCCAGTTGAAAATTGGCGGAGCGTTGGTCTCGAGCGTTCGCGATGGAACGGCCCTGCCGACGGCTTTAAGCAACGGAACCGGCACGGAAGATTCCATTGCGCTGGTCAACCTCAGTGGGGATTACCAAATTCATCTCGACTTTGATGGTGACGCTTCTGAAGATTTTACCATCGACATCAACGACAACGTGTTCCAAGCCACCGTCAGTGAAGCCAATTCCATCACTTCGATTTCACTCGTCGACGTGTGACGTCATTTGCCCAGAACCAAAGCGTGGATCAGGGCGGTGAGCTCTGAGCGCACCACCGGGTCCTTGATGCGCATGAAGTTCAGCAAGAATTCTTGTTGCTCCAATTCGTGCTCGGTGGTGAAGATCGGTTTTTCGTTCAGCCCCGACGGCGTAAAAAAGTATTCCATCGCGAGGCCCGTTAAACGACAAATTTCGAAAAGGTGGGTGCTGTAAATGCGTTGATCGCCCCGCTCCAGCCGACCGGTTGTCCCAACATTGAAGCCCGCTTTACGATCCAACGTGGTGGCGCTGATCCCCAACGCCCGGCGAAGGGCCTTGAGACGGGTTGCGATCATGGCTTCCAGTTCCGGGTCTATGCGCCCGTTTTGCGTCGAAGGGGTATGGGGATTTGAGGGCATATGAGGATGAGTACAGTGTTTTAGTTGTAACTAACTACCCATACACTATATGAGTTGTGCACCAAAGGGTATACTTAAAAATACCGTGCACTTATTTGGTGTGCATGGGGGTGGCAAAACGCCGCACCATAAAGATGCGACGTTTATTGTCCCGTGATCTCTATTGTCTACGCTTTAGTCTTCGCTGGGGTTCAGTTCCTCAGCATCTGCAATAGATTTGACCAGCTGAAAAACCCGAGACCGCACGCCTGGCGCAGCGATGCGGAAGTAGTTATGAACCAGCTTGATGGATTCAGGCTGGGTCATCGGGTCATGATTGAATTCAGCGGCCGGTTGGTCGGATAAGGACTTGATTTTCGAGGCGTCTGGCATGTCCTCGAAAAAATAGCCCACGTTGACGTTCAAAGCTTGGGAAAGCTTGAACAGGTTACTTGCACCGACACGGTTGGCGCCGTTTTCATATTTCTGAATTTGCTGGAACGTCACGCCCAAAGCCTTTCCGATTTCGGATTGGCTGATGCGTAAGCCGACGCGACGTGCTTTCAGACGCTGCCCAACATGTAGATCAATAGGATCCGGGGCCTCTTTGGGGGGTCTGCGGCTCATTCGTAATTCTCCAGAAACAATGGGTTAATTAATTTTGACAATCTATAAAACAACCAAACAGGATATCATTTCAACCAATTTGAACCATGAGCTGTTCGATTTTTATTCATCATATGAATTATACGATAGGGGTAAATGGCTTTTTGTCCCGCCTTAAGGGCTAGATATTTGGGGAAAAACGGTTGACTTCGGGGGCTTGAGAAGGGTACATACCCGCACCCAATCAGCTCTATCTGCTGAACCGAATTCACCTTGAGGGGTGCCGCCAGTCTGCGAGTTTCGCACACTGGCGCGTTTTGCGTTTGGCATTTTGTGTGCGAATGGGCATGGGAAGACGAAATGGATTCTAAGGGTTTGAACGTATGTTCGAAGGATTGAGCGATAAGCTTGGCGGTGTATTCGACAAGCTCACAAAACGCGGCGCGCTGAAGGAGTCTGATATCAAAGACGCCATGCGCGAAGTGCGCGTGGCGCTGCTCGAAGCCGACGTCGCTCTGCCCGTGGTCAAAGATTTTATCGCCAAGGTTTCCGAAGAAGCGGTTGGCGAAAAGATCCTGCGCTCCGTCACGCCGGGTCAATTGGTCATCAAAGTGGTGCACGACCACTTGGTGGACATGTTGGGCGCGGACGCCGAGCCGCTGCGCGTGGGTGGCAACCCGCCCAACGCGGTCCTGATGGTCGGTTTGCAAGGTTCCGGTAAAACCACCACCACGGCCAAGATCGCGTCCCGCCTGACGCGTCTGGAAAAGAAAAAAGTTCTGATGGCGTCCTTGGACGTCTACCGCCCGGCTGCGCAACAACAGCTGCAGCAATTGGGCGATCAAAACGGTTTGAGCGTTCTGCCCATCGTCTTTGGTGAGCAACCCGTTGCCATCGCAAAGCGCGCCATGCACGTGGGCCGCACCGAAGGCTACGACGTGGTCATGCTGGACACCGCTGGCCGTTTGCACATCGACGAAGAATTGATGAGCGAAGTCCAACAGGTCCGCGATGCGACGAACCCGGGTGAAACCCTGCTGGTCACCGACGCCTTGATCGGTCAAGACAGCGTCAACGTCGCCAAAGAATTTAACGACAAGGTCGGCATTTCCGGCATCGTGCTGACCCGTGTGGACGGTGATGCGCGCGGTGGTGCAGCCCTGTCCATGAAGGCCGTCACCGACACCCCGATTAAATTCTTGGGCGTTGGTGAAAAAATCGATGAGTTGGATGCGTTTGACGCCCGTCGTGTTGCCGGTTCCATCCTGGGCCAAGGCGACGTTGTGGGCTTGGTGGAGCGTGCAGCCCAAGTCATCGACCAAGAAGAAGCCGAAGCCCAAGCCAAGAAGATGATGAAGGGCCAGTTCACCTTGGAAGACATGGCCAACCAAATCGGCCAGCTGCGCAAGATGGGCGATCTGAAAGGCCTGATGGGCATGCTGCCGGGCATGGGCAAGATGAAAAAGCAAATTGCCAACGCCGACATCGACGAAAAGAAAATCGCGCGTCAAGAAGCGATTATTCGCTCCATGACGCCGCGCGAACGCAAAAACCCGAAACTGATCAACGGCTCGCGGCGCAAACGCATCGCGGCCGGTTCCGGCACCACGGTGACGGACGTGAACCGCTTGCTCAAACAGTTTACCCAAATGAGCAAGATGATGAAGAAAATGGGCAAGATGGGCGGCAAAGGTCTGGCCGGATTGCCTGGAATGGGAGGTGGCGGCATGCCTGATATGCCGCCGGGTGGCCTCCCGCCTGGAATGATGCCGCCTTTTAAATAAGACGGCGACTTGAGTTTTTTGGATTAACCAACGTCCTTCTTCGGAAGGGCAAAATTGAGAAAAAGGATAGCGAGAAAAATGTCTCTGCGTATTCGACTTTCCCGTGGCGGCGCGAAAAAGCGTCCCTACTACCGCATCGTTGTTGCGGATTCCCGCAGCCCGCGTGACGGCCGCTTTATCGAGCGGATCGGCACGTACAACCCGATGTTGGCTAAAGACCATGCTGATCGCATCAAGCTCGACGCTGAGCGCGTGAAGCATTGGATCGGTCAAGGCGCACAGCCGTCTGACCGTGTGGCTCGTTTCTTGTTTGCCGCTGGCCTGGGCGATAAACCCGCCATTCCTGAGCAAACCAAAAAGAACAAGCCGAAGGCTAAAGCTTTGGAACGCATGGAAGAAAAAGCGCAAAAAGCTAAGGAAGCTGAAGAAGCTGCTGCTGCAGCCGCTGCTGAAGCCGCCGAAGCTGCTGCTGCCCCGGCAGAAGAAGCTCCGGCAGAAGACGCTGTGGCTGAGGAAGCTGCTGAGGGCTAAGGCCCTTGGCGAGATCTCTGCTGAGATCTGTTGGCTAAAGGTGCTGGCTTATGGCTGATCCGCGCTCACGCCGCCCGCAAGAGGACTTGATTTGTGTTGGACTGTTAGGTTCGGCACGCGGTCTGAAAGGCGAGCTTCGCGTCAAAAGTTTTACCGCTGACGCAAAAGCGCTGGCCGCGTATGGGACGCTCACTGATGAAAACGGTGAGAAAGCGTTCGAGCTGAAGGTCACAGGCAAGCACAAAGAACAACTTGTTGTTCGTATCAAGGGTGTCGAGGACCGCGAAGCGGCTGAAGCACTGAACGGTCAAAAGCTCTATGTAGCCCGGGACCGACTGCCCGAAACGGGAGAAGATGAGTACTACTTTTCTGATCTCGCTGGGTTGGATGCAGAATTCACGGACGGTTCTGCGTTCGGACAAGTTGTCGAAGCCAACGATTATGGCGGAGGACCGTTCTTAGAGGTCAAATCACCAGAGCACGGAAACGTGCTGGTGCCATTTACCAAGGCCGCAGTGCCATTGGTGGACCTTGATGCCAAACGGGTGGTCATAGACCCCCCTGAAGGTTTGCTGGAACCGGGCGATCCGGAACCGCAAGACGGAACGGTTTGATGAGTGGCAGTGAAACCAAAGCTCCTTGGCGAGCGGTGGCGTTGACACTCTTTCCGGAAATGTTTCCGGGCTCGCTCGGTCAGTCATTGGCTGGCAAAGCGATGGAAGATGGGCTGTGGTCCATGGACACGGTGGATATTCGGGACTTCGGTTTCGACAAACACCGCAACGTGGACGACACACCTTTTGGCGGTGGGGCAGGCATGGTGATGCGTCCCGATGTGGTTGATCCCGCGATCAATCATGCCAAGACCACGTTCGGTGGCGATGTGCCGCTGATCTACATGACCCCCCGGGGTCGCCCGCTCACTCAGAAACGAGTGCGGGAGCTGGCCGAAGGGCCGGGTGTTGCGGTTTTGTGCGGACGCTTTGAAGGTGTGGACCAGCGTGTGCTGGACGCTCATGAAGCCGAGGAAATCTCGGTCGGCGACTACGTGTTGTCGGGCGGGGAATTGGCGGCGCTGATACTGATGGACGCGTGCGTGCGTCTGATCCCAGGCGTGATGGGGTCTGACAGCTCGCACGAAGAGGAAAGTTTCGAAGCGGGGTTATTAGAGTATCCCCACTTCACGCGGCCCCAAGACTGGGCGGGTCGCAAAGTGCCGGACATGTTGTTGTCCGGCCACCACGCAAACATACGCGCTTGGCGGCGCGAACAGGCCGAAGCCATCACCCGGGAAAGACGCCCGGATTTATGGGAAGCCTATCAAGCTGCTGAACGTGACGAGAACTGAGTTTTGAATTGAAAGTTTCACCGGAGATGATCCGGTCGAAGAATTGGTAAAAGAAGGATGAGTGCCATGAACATCATCGAACAGCTCGAACAAGAGCAGGTGTCCAAGCTCACTGCGGACAAAGACATTCCGGATTTCGGTCCGGGTGATACCGTTCGCGTTCAAGTGAAAGTGGTTGAAGGCTCGCGTGAGCGTTTGCAGGCCTTTGAAGGCGTTTGCATTGCGCGCAAAAACGCAGGTCTGAACTCCGCGTTTACGGTTCGCAAAATTGCGTCCGGCGAAGGTGTGGAACGTGTGTTCCCGATCTACTCGCCCAACGTTGCGGCTGTTGAAGTCGTGCGTCGTGGTGACGTTCGCCGTGCCAAACTGTACTACCTGCGTGGCCGTACCGGTAAATCTGCACGTATCGCAGAACAAAAAGACGGTCACAAAGCGAAGCTCACGCAAGCCGATCACGCTGCTGCTGCAGCCGTCAAAGCCGAGCGCGACGCTGCTGCGAAAGCGAAAAAAGAAGCCAAAGCAGCTGAAGCAAAAGACGGCGAATAAGCCTCTTTCTTCTTTTGGCGCTTTTCCAATGCTGGACCGTCTGGGACATCCGTTCCCGGGCGGTCTCGGCTGTGGAATGGCGTGCTTAATAAATCGCGACCTTGAACGTAACTTGGAACAAGACAGGCCCTGAAAATGCCAAAGACCTTATTCGATAAAATCTGGGATGCCCATTTGGTGGACGTGCAAGACGATGGCGAAGAGGGGGGCACCTGCCTCATCTACATCGACCGTCACCTGGTTCATGAAGTCACCAGCCCCCAGGCGTTTGAAGGTCTACGCACCGCCGGGCGCGACGTGCATCGCCCGGACGCGACGCTGGCTGTGGCCGATCACAACGTGCCCACCACGGACCGGTCCAAAGGCATTGCCAACCCCGAAAGCCGCGTTCAAGTCGAAACCTTGGAAAGCAACGTCGAAGCGTTTGGTGTGCCGTACTTCAAAACCGATGACATCCGCCAAGGCGTGGTGCACATCGTTGGTCCTGAGCAAGGCTTCACGCTTCCCGGCACCACGATCGTATGCGGCGACAGTCACACGGCGACCCACGGCGCGTTCGGCGCGCTGGCGTTCGGCATCGGCACGTCGGAAGTCGAGCACGTGTTGGCGACGCAAACGCTGTTGCAAAAGCCGGCTAAAAACATGCTGATCAAAGTGACGGGCACCTTGCCGGATCACTGCTCTGCCAAAGACATCGTCTTGGCGATCATTGGTAAAATCGGCACCGCAGGCGGCACGGGTTACGTGGTCGAATATGCGGGCGAAGCCATCGAAGCCCTGTCCATGGAAGGCCGCATGACGGTCTGCAACATGACCATCGAAGGCGGCGCGCGTGCAGGCTTGATTGCACCGGACGAAAAAACGTTTGAGTACATCATGGGCCGTCCCATGGCACCCAAAGGTGCGGCTTGGGAACAAGCGGTGGATTACTGGAAGACGTTGCACACCGACGAAGGGGCCGAATATGACGAAGTGATCGAGCTCGACGTCACCGACATGGCGCCGCAAATCACCTGGGGCACGTCGCCGGAAAACGTTCTGTCCATCGAAGAGAACGTTCCGAACCCGGCGGACGAAGCCAACCCTGAAAAGAAAACGTCGATTGAACGCGCCATTGGTTACATGGACTTCAAAGCCGGTCAGCCCATCGAAGGCGTGGAAATCAACACGGTCTTTATCGGGTCGTGCACCAATGGGCGCATCGAAGACTTCCGCGAAGCAGCAAGCATCGCCAAAGGCCGCAAGGTCAAAGAAGGCGTGCGTGCGTTGGCTGTTCCCGGATCCGGTTTGGTCAAAGAACAAGCCGAAGAAGAAGGTCTGGACAAGATTTTTGTTGAGGCAGGCTTTGAATGGCGCGAGCCGGGCTGTTCCATGTGCTTGGCCATGAACGACGACCGTTTGAGCCCGGGTGACCGTTGTGCATCCACATCCAACCGCAATTTCGAAGGCCGTCAAGGCAAAGGCGGACGCACACACCTCGTCAGCCCCGCCATGGCCGCAGCCGCCGCGATTGCGGGCTGCCTCACCGACGTGCGCAAGCTGGGTTAAGGGAAACAGACCGATGGAAAAATTCACCAAACTCACCGGTGTTGCCGCCCCGATGCCGATCCGCAACATCGACACCGACATGATCATCCCCAAGCAGTTCTTGAAAACCATCAAGCGCGAAGGTTTGGGTGTGCACCTGTTTGACGAAATGCGTTACCTGGACGACGGGTCTGAAAACCCGGACTTCGTCTTGAACAAAGACGCCTATCGCAAAGCCACCATCATTGTCGCGGGCGACAACTTCGGTTGCGGCTCGTCGCGCGAACACGCGCCGTGGGCGTTGAACGACTTTGGCATCAAAGTCATCATCTCCACCAGTTTTGCCGACATCTTCTACAACAACGCGTTCAAGAACGGCATGCTGCCGATCCGCGTTGACGAAGAAACCCTTGGCAAATTGATGGACGACGCCGAACGCGGCGCCAACGCCACTTTGAGCGTGGACTTGGAAACCCAAACCATCACGGGTCCGGACGGCGGCGAAGTGAAGTTCGACATCGATCCGTTCCGCAAGCACTGCCTGTTGGAAGGTCTGGACGACATTGGTTTGACCAAGCAGAAGTCCGACAAGATCGAAGACTTCGAAGCCAAACGCAAAGCCGACCAACCCTGGTTGTTTCGCTAATCGCACCACATCATTTTTGGGCGGCTCTTTTGGGGTCGCCCCTTTCATTTGAGGAAGAAAAAACGTGTCCAACACCAAAAATATTTTGATGGTCGCCGGCGACGGCATCGGCCCGGAAGTGATGAACGAAGTCAAAAAGGTCATCGACTGGTCCAACGACAAACGCGATACCGGCTTTCAGATCGAAGAAGACCTGGTCGGCGGTGCGTGTTACGACGTGCACAAATGTGCCGTCACCGATGAAACAATTGAAAAAGCCAAAGCCGCCGACGCTGTGATGCTGGGCGCAGTGGGCGGTCCGAAGTGGGACAACGACACAAGCATGGCCCGCGAACACCGTCCCGAAGCCGGTCTGCTGGCTTTGCGCAAAGAGCTCGACCTGTTCGCCAACCTGCGCCCGGCGTTGGTGTTCGACGCGCTGATCGACAGCTCCACCTTGAAGCCCGAGGTCGTGCGCGGTTTGGACATCATGATTGTGCGCGAACTCACCGCCGGTGTGTACTTCGGCGAGCCCCGCGGTGAAGAACTGCGCGACGGTGTGCGTTATGGTTTGGATACGCAAATCTACAACGAAAACGAAATCACCCGCGTGGCCCGTGTGGCGTTTGACTTGGCCAAGAAACGCAACAACAAAGTGACCTCCGTTGAAAAAGCCAACGTGATGGAATCAGGTCTGTTCTGGCGCAAGGTTGTCAAAGAACTGCATGAAGCTGAATTCAGCGATGTCGAGCTTGGCAACATGTACGCCGACAACTGCGCCATGCAGCTGGTGCGCTGGCCGGGCCAATTCGACGTCATCGTCACCGACAACCTGTTCGGCGATCTGCTGTCCGATTGCGCCGCCATGCTCACGGGCTCGCTGGGCATGTTGCCGTCCGCAAGCTTGGGCACCAAAGATCCAAAAACGGGCCGCATCCCGTCCATGTACGAACCGGTCCACGGCTCGGCCCCCGACATCGCGGGCGAAGGCAAAGCCAACCCGCTGGCCATGCTGCTCAGCCACTCCATGATGTTGCGTTACAGCTTCGACATGGGCGATGACGCGGATCAGTTGGACAGCGCGGTGCAAAGCGTGCTGGCCCGAGGCCTGCGCACCGGAGACATCATGACCGACGGCTGCACCCAAATCAGCACATCTGAAATGGGCGATGCGGTGATCGAGGAGCTGGAGAAGCTGAATTAAGCTTTTTCAAAGTTCTGAAAAACAAAGAAAGCCGGGTCTCGAAAGAGGCCCGGCTTTTTGCTGGTCAGGTATTATTTGTGACGGGAGCTATGGGTAAAATCCATCTTTCAACGATCTCGCATTATCTCTGTTCGTAGAGCAGGTTCCCATGCGTCGATCCGGGCTGTATATGGCATTCCCGTCCAGTCGTTGGTTGCTGTAGGTATAATATGTGAAATCGATTACCGTCCAGCCGTCTGCTTCAGTTGAGAGTGTATTGATCAGGAGGTTGTCGGGATTTGGGGCGTGCCCGTCTGAAGAACTATTATTGGTATGGACAATGCGACAAGTCCTTGAAATCACATATTGGGCAAATCGCCCCACGCTTGGGTCCACACCAGGTGCATACCCACTTGTCTGACAGCCCCCAACGGCCAGAGCTAGAAAGACGGGGAAAAATATAAGTTTTGTCGGCATGATTTCCTACTTCCCGTAAGGGGGTATAGTCGCAATAAAGTGCTTTGCGCTGGCTTGACCGTCGTTCCATTCTGCCGTTGAACAGGCCAATTCAGACGTTTTGGTGTTGGCATATATATCGAGACCCTGACTGCGTCGGTATGCCTTGGCCTTGATCCAACCGTCTTGGTCCGGCGCTGAAGCTGTCCAAATCTCAACATCGTTGAGATAATTTTCGATGCTCGTTGCTGCTCTGGGCCCTGCACAGTGCTTTTTAACGAGACTGATGAGCCAAGTGTCATGTGGAGAAGCGGTGTTCGTCGTTTGACAGCCGCTGAGGATAGCGACAGCGCTTAATACAGTGGAGGCAACCCAGATTTTTTTTAATGTCACTAATCAAAATCCTCAATCAAATGTATGCATAGATGAAGCGCGCACAATCATAAAGTCGGAACTGGGTTGAGTAAATGGCTAAAGCATTCCCTTGCCATACCCCTCAAATCCCGCTACAAATCCCCCAAGATTTAAAGCTAAGGACAAGACATGAGCCACGTTTCGGCACATTTTGAGAATTTCTCCGCCACGGCACCTGCCGCTGGCGCGCCCGTGCTTGGGCTGTCCTTTGCAAAAACCACCACCAAAACCACCAAGACTGCTGTTTAGCGGGCTTTCGGTTTTGCTTAGAATGCAACCAGGCCCGCGGACAGCTCCGCGGGCTTCGGTGTATGGGGCCCTTGGAGCACTTCCAAAGGCTCTTACATAGGAGAAGAAGAAAATGGGTTTTAAAGTCGCCGTCGTCGGTGCCACGGGCAATGTGGGCCGCGAAATGATGCAAACGATGGTCGATCGCAACTTTCCGGCCGACGAAGTCGTCGCGCTGGCCAGCCATCGGTCCGTCGGCAAAGAAGTCGCTTATGGCGATGACAAAACGCTGAAATGCGAAGACTTGGCAACGTATGACTTCACCGGAACCGACATCGTGCTGTCCAGCCCGGGCGCTTCGGTGTCTGCCGAGTTTTCCCCCAAAGCTGCGGCTGCGGGGGCTGTGGTCGTGGACAACACGTCGCATTTTCGCATGGACCCGGACGTGCCGCTGGTGGTTCCCGAAGTGAACCCTGAAGCCATCGCGGACTATAAGAAAAAGGGCATCATCGCCAACCCCAACTGCTCCACCATCCAAATGTTGGTGGCGTTGAAGCCGCTGCACGACTTGGGCACGATCATGCGCGTCGTGGTTTCTACGTATCAGTCCGTTTCCGGTGGTGGCAAGTCGGCCATGGACGAGCTGTTCAACCAAACCCGCGGCGTCTATATGAACGAACCGGCGGAGAAGCATCGTGAGAACTTCACCAAGCAAATCGCGTTCAACGTCATCCCGCACATCGACAAATTCATGGACGACGGCCAAACCAAAGAAGAATGGAAAATGGTCGTCGAAACCAAGAAGATTTTGGATCCGAAGATCAAAGTCTGCGCCAACTGCGTGCGCGTCCCGGTGTTTATCGGTCACGCCGAAATGGTCAACGTGGAATTCGAACGCGAAGTGTCCGCCGACCAAGCCCGCGAAGCTTTGAGCGAAGCGCCCGGTTGCGTCGTGGTGGACCACCGCCAAGACGAGGGCTACGTCACCCCGGCAGAGTGCGCGGGCGAAGACGCGGTTTATATCTCGCGCATTCGCGATGACGCCTCAACGGAGAACGCGTTGAACTTCTGGTGCGTGTCCGACAACTTGCGCAAAGGCGCGGCGCTGAACACGGTGCAAATCGCCGAGATTTTAGCGAGTGACTATTTGGGCAAATAAGCCAGATCAGACATGTTAAAAGAAAACGCCCCGGCGCCTGCGTCGGGGCATTTTTGCGTTAGGGCTTGGCCGTTGGCTCTTGCACCTGATCGTCGGGGTGGTCGGAGTCTGGGTTGAACATGGCGTTGATTTGGTCTTGTTCCATAAGCTGTTCGTCGGGGACCGAGATTTCCTGGTTGTCGGCGCGGCGCTCTTGGGCGGTTTGTAGGTCTTGGCGACGACGGTCGGGACCAAAAAAGCCCGGTGCACTGATGTATTGGCGCGGGCGTTCGATCACGGCGCGGATGCGCGAAAACAGGGATCTCGGTGATACGGGTTTGACCAAAAACTCGTTCACGCCGACGTTGCGGGCCTGTTGAATGCGCCAAAATTCCGAGTGCGCCGACACCATGATAATGGGGACGAAGCGGTCTTCACTATCCACTTGATTGCGGACGGTGCGGGTGAATTCGATCCCATCGAAGGGCTGCATTTCCCAATCGAGTAAGATGATATCCGGCGACCATGTCTTCATGATGGAAAGCGCTTCGGCTCCGTCGTTGGCTTCGCGGATTTGACGCACGTCAAAATGCATCAGCACTTCGCGCAAAATCTCGCGCATGAAACTGCTGTCTTCGACCACAAGAAATTGCAGATTATGAAGATAGCCGTGTTCGTCGTCGGATTTGTCTGTTTTGCTTGTAAATACAGGACACATAATCAGGCCATTCGGTTATGTATCTTTGAGTCTAATGCGTTTGTGAATGTATGTCTTCTTCGTTTTCAGAATGATATTTGGCCAAACGGGCCGCACCCGGTTCTGAATTGAAATATGTGTTGATTTCGTCCTGGCTCATGGAGCGATCCGGTGCGATTTCGTTGGGGCCGTGTTCGCGTCGTTCTTCATCGTGGGCGACATCATGACGGCGGCGGTCCGGACCAAAAAATCCCGGTGCAGCCACAAATGGGCGCGGATTTTCGATCACATTTCGAATGCGTGAGAACAGGGAATTGGCCGAAATCGGTTTGACCAGAAATTCCGTCACACCAGCATCGCGCGCGGCGGAAATGCGCCAATACTCTGAATATCCAGAAATCATGATGATGGGCATGTAGGGGGTTTGAATGTCGTCGGACGTGCGCACCATATGCGCAAACTCGATCCCATCGAACGGGGTCATTTCCCAATCCAACAAGACGATGTCGACCGGACAAGATTGCAAGATTTGAAGCGCCTCGGCACCGTCACGGGCTTCTAACACATCGTGTACGCCCAACGCCATGAGAATGCGCCGAATGATCGTGCGCATGAACGTGTTGTCATCAACGATCAGGAACTTGATCTTGGACAGGTAACATTGTTGTCCCATCTCGTCCTCCTCAAGCACAGCTTGCTTTCTTTTAATGGTAACACAAATAAGATTACAACTCAATTTAGCTTGCCCTTATATATGGTTTGCGCGTGAGCGGGTGCGAGAGAAAAGTGTGCAGCTTGAACAATTGGGGATCTATTCCCGAGGGGGCGGCATCTTCGTGCGGTTGGGCCCAGTTGGTTTGCACCGCCGAAAACCGGGCTCAAGGGGCCCGCAAAATACAGTTTTACCGGGCGATTGGGCGGCAATATCAAGATATTGCACTTTTTGCTAATTTAACCAGCAGTTGAAGGTGGTTAGTGGCCTGTCAGTGCGGCATCCTTGCGTTGAAAACCGGGGCTTGCCTTGAGGGCTCAACAAGGGCATATTGCACCCTTCGCAGGTGCACAATAATAATTCGCACCCACAAAAAAATAGATCTATCAGTGGAGGCCTCCCCATGCCGACGACCGCGCGTCCGCGCCGTAGTGTTCTGTATATGCCGGGTTCCAACGCCCGCGCCCTTGAAAAAGGTCGCACGCTTGCGTGTGACGCTCTGATTATGGATTTGGAAGACGCTGTTGCGCCGGACGCCAAAGAGCAGGCCCGCGAACAGATCGTTGCAGCTTTGGGTGAAGGCGGTTACGGACAGCGCGAAATCTTGGTCCGCACCAACGGTTTGGACACACCTTGGGGCTATGACGACATCGTCGCGGCGGCCGCGTCCGGTGCCGACGGCATTTTGCTGCCGAAGGTCGAAGACGCAGGCATGATTCGCCAGGCCGAACGCATCATGGACGCTGCCGGTGCTCCGGCAGAACAAAAAATCTGGTGCATGATGGAAACACCCTTGGGCATTTTGAACGCGCAAGACATTGGCGCCGCTAGCGACCGCGTTGGCGGCTTTGTCATGGGCACGTCGGACTTGGCCAAAGATATGCACGGCCACCACACCCGTGAACGCGTACCGTTCCAGTCTTCTTTGAGCCACTGCGTTTTGGTTGCGCGGGCTTACGGCTTGGCGATTGTGGACGGCGTTCACTTGGACTTGGCCGATGACGAAGGCTTTGCCTATTCCTGTCAGCAAGGCCTGGAAATGGGCTTTGACGGCAAAACCCTGATCCACCCGAAAACCGTCGGCAAAGCCAATGAAGTCTTCGGGCCGAGCGAGAAGGCCGTCGCGTGGTCCAAAACCATCATCGACGCGTTCGAAGCCGCCCAGGCTGAAGGCAAAGGCGTGGTTGTGGTTGACGGCAAATTGGTGGAGAATCTTCACGTTGCCGAAGCCAAACGCTTGGTCGCCCTGTCCGATCTGATTTCACAAATGGAAGCCGACCTGGCGGACGCTGGGTAAGGGAGACACGAAAAAACATGTCCAACAAAATCGGCACCGGAAACTTTTTTGAAGATTTTAAACTCGGCCAGTTGATCGCGCACGCCACGCCGCGCACCGTCACCGAAGGCGATGTGGCGTTGTACTGCGCCCTGTACGGTTCGCGCTTTGCGGTTCAGTCCGGCGACACGTTCGCCATGGACATCGGATACGAAGCCGCGCCTATGGATGACCTGCTGGTTTTTCACGTGGTGTTTGGCAAGTCCGTGCCTGACATTTCGCTCAACGCGGTTGCCAACTTGGGCTACGCCAACGGTCGCATGGTCGCCCCGGTTTATGCAGGCGACACCCTGACGGCGAAATCCGAAGTCATCGGTTTGAAAGAAAACTCCAACGGCAAAACGGGTGTGGTTTACGTGCACACCGTGGGCGAAAACCAAAAAGGCGAAGTGGTTGCCGACTTCGTGCGCTGGGTGATGGTCAACAAAAAAGACCCGTCCAACCCCGCACCTGAAACGGTTGTTCCCGACCTGCCCAAGGCCGTCACCGCCGAACACTTGGCCGCACCGACCGATTTGGACATGAAGGAATACGACTTCACCTTGGCCGGAAGCCCGTTCGTTTGGGAAGACTACGAAGCCGGCGAAAAAATCGATCACGTTGATGGTTTCACCGTCGAAGAAGCCGAACATGCTTTGGCGACACGCCTCTATCAAAACACCGCGCGGGTGCATTTTAACCAGCACACAGAAAAAGATGGCCGCTTTGGCAAGCGGATCGTCTATGGTGGACATGTGATTTCGATTTGCCGGTCCATCACGTTCAACGGATTGGGCAATGCGTTCAAGGTGGCCGCCATCAACGGCGGGCGTCACGTCGCTCCGATCTTTGCGGGTAACACCGTTTATGCGTGGTCGGAAGTTTTGGAAAAAATGGAAGTTCCGGGTCATCCGGGCCTGGGCGCTTTGCGCCTGCGCACGGTGGGTTTGAAAGATCAAAACGCCCAGGGCTTCCCGTACAAAGACGACGAAGGAAAATACGATCCGGCTGTCGTTTTGGATTTTGACTATACTGTTTTGATGCCGCGCCGTGTTTAAGTGGAAAATAGATCGGACACGATCCACTTAGATACTGTGAAGCATTGATATCATACCCGTTGGGGGACGGGTTTCATTGGACCTCTGGAAGGGAGGGGAGCACTGCTCATGCCTGACACGAACAGACCTCTATCACCACATTTGCAGGTTTATCGCCCGCAAATCACATCCGTCCTGTCGATTTTGCACCGGATCACCGGCGTCGCCTTGTCGTTCGCCGCGTTGTTGTTGGCCTATTGGCTGATTTCCGCTGCATACGGCCCCGAAGCCTTTGAACGCGCCCAGGCCTTGCTGGAATCCTGGTTTGGCCGTTTGGTGTTGTTCGGCTTCACGTTTGCGCTGTTTTATCACATGTGCAACGGCATCCGTCACATCGGCTGGGACATGCGTTTGGGTTTCGACCTGCCGACGGTGCGCTTCACCGGCTTGCTGAGCGTGCTGGTTGCTGCTGCGCTGACGATTATCACCTGGCTCATGGCTTACGGCCATGTCGATAAGCTTTAAGGAGGAGCGGATACAATGATTAACACTCCTCAGGAGCAACGCATCTTGCAATCGAAACTGGGCCGCGTGCGTGGTCTGGGTTCCACTAAGGAAGGCGTGCACCACTGGTGGGCACAGCGCATGAGCGCCGTCGCTCTGCTGCCGTTGGCACTGTGGTTCGTCATTTCCGTCATTTCGTTGACCGGTTCGGATTACGCTTCGTTCACCGCGTGGGCGGGCGAGTTTGGCAACTCGGTATTGTTGGTTTTGTTGGTGGTCACCATGTTCCACCACGCGCAATTGGGCCTGCAGGTCGTGATTGAAGACTACATCCATTCCGAAATTTGGAAGGTTGGCCTTTTGCTATTTGTCAAATACGGCGCTGTCGTGTTTGGCTTCGGTGCCATCTTCGCCATTTTCAAAATCTCGATTGCTGGGTAACGCGCTATGACAAAATCTTATCAGATTACTGATCACACATACGATTGCGTCGTCATCGGCGCAGGTGGTGCGGGTCTGCGCGCCACGTTCGGTATGACCCAAGCGGGCCTCAAGACGGCCTGTATCACCAAAGTTTTCCCAACCCGGTCTCACACCGTGGCGGCACAGGGCGGCATAGGCGCTGCGCTGGGCAACATGGACGAAGACAGCTGGCAGTGGCACATGTACGACACGGTCAAAGGGTCCGACTGGTTGGGTGACCAAGACGCCATTGAATATATGTGCCGCAACGCGGTTCCGGCCGTGTACGAGCTGGAGCACTTCGGTGTGCCGTTTTCGCGCACGGAAGAAGGTAAAATCTACCAACGTCCCTTTGGCGGTCACATGAAGAACATGGGCGAAGCCCCGGTGCCGCGCGCCTGCGCAGCCGCCGACCGTACGGGTCACGCCATTCTTCACACGCTCTATCAACAAAGCTTGAAGCACGACGCGGAATTTTTCGTCGAGTTCATCGCCCTTGATCTGATCATGGACGACGAAGGCAACTGCCGCGGTGTGATCGCATGGAACATGGAAGACGGCTCCATCCACCGTTTCCGCGCCCAGCAAACCGTGCTGGCGTCGGGTGGGTATGGCCGGGCTTGGTTCTCTTGCACGTCGGCGCACACCTGCACCGGCGACGGCCACGGCATGGTGGCACGTGCCGGTCTTCCGCTGCAGGACATGGAATTCGTTCAGTTCCACCCGACCGGCATTTACGGCGCGGGTGTGCTGATCACCGAAGGCGCTCGCGGTGAAGGTGGCTACCTCACCAACGCCAACGGTGAACGGTTCATGGAACGTTACGCCCCGACCGCCAAGGACTTGGCATCGCGCGACGTTGTGTCGCGCGCCATGACCATGGAAATCCAAGAAGGCCGCGGTGTGGGCGACGAACAAGACCACATCATGCTGCACTTGGAACACTTAGGTGCCGATACCTTGAACATGCGTCTGCCCGGCATTTCGGAAAGTGCCAAGGTCTTTGCCGGTGTTGATGTGACCCGCGAACCGATCCCCGTGATCCCGACGGTGCACTACAACATGGGCGGCATTCCCACCAACATTTACGGTGAAGTGCTGCGCCCGACCGCAGACGACCCGGATGCGGTTTGCCCCGGCCTGATGGCCATTGGCGAAGCGGCCTGCGTGTCGGTCCATGGTGCGAACCGTTTGGGTACGAACTCTCTGTTGGACATCGTGGTGTTCGGTCGTGCGGCTGCAATCCGCGCGAAAGAAACCTTGAAGCCTGGCGAAGAGCAAAAGCAACTGCCCAAAGACAGCGCCGACAAAGCGCTGGATCGTTTGGACAAGCTGCGTCACGCAGACGGCGCATTGTCGGTTGCCTCTATCCGCGACGACATGCAACGCACTATGCAGCGCAACGCCGCCGTGTTCCGCGAAGCGGGCGTCTTGAACGACGGTCAGAAGAAGATCGACGACATTCGCTCGGGCTTCTCCGAAGTCGACGTGAAGGACCGCTCCATGATCTGGAACTCGGACCTGAACGAAGCGTTGGAACTGGACAACTTGTTGGCTTGTGCGCAAGCCACCGTTCACTCGGCCTTGAACCGCGAAGAAAGCCGTGGCGCACATGCCCGCGACGACTTCCCGGATCGCAATGACGAGACCTGGATGAAGCACACGGTTTCGTGGCTTGATCTGGAACAAAACAAGGTCAAGCTCGACTATCGCCCGGTCCACACCTGGACGCTCACGGACGAAGTCGAATACATCGAACCCAAAGCACGCGTGTACTAAGAGGGGAAGAGGAGAAAGAAAATGGTTGAACTCAGTCTTCCCGCAAACTCGAAAGTCGTTGAAGGCAAGTACGTCAAAGCCCCTGAGGGTGCGACGAACATCCGCAAGTTCAAGGTCTATCGTTATGACCCGGACAGCGGTGAAAATCCGCGTTTGGATACCTTCGAAGTCGATCTCGACAAATGCGGTCCGATGGTTTTGGACGGCTTGGTCAAGATCAAGAACGAGCTGGATTCCACGCTCACCTTCCGCCGGTCTTGCCGCGAAGGTGTGTGTGGCTCGTGCGCGTTTAACATCGACGGCACCAACACGTTGGCGTGCACCAAGCCGATTGCGGACATTCGCGGCGACATCAAAGTCTATCCGCTGCCGCACATGCCGGTGATCAAGGACTTGGTTCCGGATTTGTCTGTGCCTTACGCGCAGTACGCTTCGATCCAACCGTGGATGAAGTCCGACACCCCCGCACCGACGGCGGAACGTCTGCAATCGGTGGAAGAGCGTGAAAAGCTCGACGGGATGTGGGAATGCATCTTGTGTTTTTGCTGCCAAACCAGCTGCCCGAGCTATTGGTGGAACGGTGATCGTTACTTAGGCCCGGCCATCTTGCTGCAAGCCTACCGTTGGATTGCGGACAGCCGCGACGAAGCCAAGGGTGAGCGTCTGGATAACTTGGACGATCCGTTCCGCTTGTATCGCTGCCACACGATCATGAACTGCACCAACACCTGCCCGAAACACTTAAGCCCGGGCAAGGCCATCGGCGAAATCAAACACTTGCTGTTGAAGCGCCGCTAAACCAAAGTTGGTTCAAATCAAAGAACAGGCCGCTCCTTTTGGGGCGGCCTTTTTCTTGTGGATATACTCTGTTTTGATTTTCGCGCTTGCTGGGGCGCGGGCGTACTCCACTGTTCAAAACACACCCAACTCAGTTTTGTTTTCCGTCGCGCGCACGCCGGACCGGGAAGACTTGTTCACGTGGATTGGCACCCTTATCGATTTTGCCGTGCACATTGACCGAAAAAGCCATCGTGCCGACATCCAACTGAACAGCGAAGACGGATTATTTAAAAAAGCGTGGCGTGTCCGTGCACGAAGTCCCCAGTGAAGAAGCCGCGTTTAAACTGCTGAATCTGGGCCGTGTGGATTTGGTTGCGTCCGATAAAAATGCTGCCGAGTATCGCATGGCGGAACTCAACGCCGATTAACGAAAGGGCGGGGCGTACATCAAACCGCCTTTGGTCCACAGGTTGTTCAACCCGCGGCTCAATCCCAGTGGCGTTTGCTCGCCGACATTGCGTTCAAAGATTTCACCATAATTGCCGACGTGTTTGATCACGTTGTAGGCCCAATCTTGGGGCAGACCCAAGGCATCGCCTAACTCAGACGTTTGTCCCGTAAAGCGACGCAACGCGGGGGACGTCGCCGTTTTGGCAGCGTCGATGTTTTTGGAATTCAAGCCCAGTTCTTCGGCTTCGACAGTGGCGAGCAACGACCATTTGACGATGTCGAACCACTGTGGGTCGTCGTTGCGCACGACCGCGCCCAAAGGCTCTTTGGAAATGGTGTCGGGTAAAATGCGGATGCGTTCGGGCAGGGGTGCATCACTGGCGCGGATGGAGGCCAAGCCAGAGCGATCATCGGTATAGGCGTCGCATTTGCGGGTGAAGAAGTTGTTTTTCAAAATGTCTTCGTTGGAGCCCAGCTCAACCGTCCACGGTTTTTTGTGAAGCTTGATGTAGTCTTCAAGGTTCTTATGCGTCGTGGTGTCGGCGTTCACGCAGATGTTTGCAGGGCCCAGGTCCGCCAAAGTGGTGACCCCACTGTCGGCGTGCACCATAAAGCCTTGCCCGTCATACATGTTGACGCCGGCAAAGTCCAAGCCTGTGCCGGCGTCTCGCATCAATGTCCATGTGGTGGTGCGATACAAAACGTCGTATTCGCCAGCGGACAAAAGCGTGAGGCGCTTTTCATTGCTGACCACACTAAAATCCACGCGGTCGGGATCGCCAAACAAAGCCGACGCGACAACGCGGCAGAAATCGATGTCGAAACCTTCAACCCGCCCATTGGTGTTGTGGAACGTAAAGCCCAAGTGGGTGGTTTCGCCGATGCCACACCGCACGTACCCTCGCTCAAGGGTTGACTGGAGCGTGATGCCCGCATTTACTGTGGTTGTGCTGGCAAGCAGAAAGCCAAAAAACAAGTAAATTAAGCGCATTAGACAATTCCATTCGGCCTAGTCAAAGATACAATATCCCTTAACATATAACCCGGTTGATTCACCATATTTTTTAGGCTGGCACACCATGCAGCTTCAAGACAGCGCACACAAAGAAAAGGCCCAGGGGCGTTTTCGCTTCTCTTCCCAACTCTATGCGCTGTTTGTGATTTCCGTCACCATTATTGCAGCAGGGTTGGTGTTTGCCTTGGCGACCTTGACGGTGGTGCGCCAAGATCTCAACGAAATCAGCACGTCTCACTTGGAACTGATTTCGCGCGCTTTGGAACTTGCGGAAAGAACCGGAACGTTGAGCGCCATGACCTCTTCGTTGGTCGGCGCAAAGTCTATTGCCTCTCACGAATCCGCGTATCGTGCTGTGCGCGACCGGACCGAGCAGTTGAATACGGACATTGACCAGTTGGAAGGTATGGACGTTGACCACGAACTTTGGGCAACCTTGAACGTAACGGTGGTCGAATTTTCGGTACTGGCGGCGCAGATTGGCGAGAACTCATCCCAGCGAACCCAGGTGCGTGATGAGCTCACTCATCAGCTCCAAGAATTAGAAGCAATTTTGCGCAGGCCCGGACAACACAGGTTGACCCAGGACGACCATCGGGCGGTGACCTTGATCCAACTGTTGTTCGCGGCGCAAACGCAAAATGCCTATCACCGTTGGGAACGGAACCTAAGCCCCTTGCTGAGCGGGCTCTTGGATACCTCACCGATCAAAGAGTTTGCCCAACCCGAAGCGCTGTCGTTGCGGTCGCAAGAACTGCGTTTAGACGCCGTTTTGGATGGTCAAATTGCCCATTTTAAACGCCTTGCGGATCGCATGATCTATATCGCCAATGAAATCTATTTCCAGTCGCGCAACAAAGCCTTGGAGATTTCTCATCAAACCAACGACATTTTGGCGTGGCGTATGCCGCTGTTGATCGGGACTTTGATGCTGACGGCCTTGGTGGTTTTGTTGACCTGGATGTTCATCCACACCCGCTTGGTCAAGCCGCTCAACAAACTTTATGACGAAGTCCAGGCCCATGCCGCAGGCGATCACACGGATTTCGACGTGCACGGCCCGTTGGAAATCAAACGCGTCGCACAAATGTTGGACGCCAGCACCAAGGACGCGAAAAAGCGTGAAGCCGATGTGCTGTCGGCCTTGAGCGAAGCGAAGCTGGCCAACCAGTCCAAAAGCCAGTTCTTGGCTGCGGCTAGCCACGACCTGCGCCAGCCGCTTCAGGCGATTAAGTTGTTTTGTGAAGTGTTGCGTTCAGGGCTGGCCAGCAAAGCACTGGACAGTGCGGAGAAGAACCTGTTCTTTCTCGACAACATCGAACAGGCCATCGGTGGGTTGGGTGAATTGTTGAATGCGTTGCTGGACATGTCCAAGCTGGAAGCCAACATCGTGAAAAAAGATATTTCGGTGTTTGCCATTGATGACGTGTTGTTGCATGTGACGAAAACGTATTCGACCTTTGCCGGTGATCGTGGGGTGAAGCTAACCGTTGTGCCAAGCTCGTACCATGTGAAGAGCGACCCCATTTTGTTGAAACAAATCGTTGATAACCTGGTTTCAAACGCGGTGCGCTATTCGGAAGGCGGGCGCGTGGTCGTGGGGTGTCGCAAACACGAGAATATGCTGCGCCTGGAAGTTTGCGACAATGGGGTGGGCATCCCCCGGGATGAACAGGAACGCATTTTCGACGATTTCTACCAATTGAACAACCCAGGACGTCAGCGCGCCAAGGGCTTGGGGCTTGGGCTGTCCATCGTGCGCCGGACGGCGGAAATTTTAGAGCATCCGATTTCTTTGACGTCGACGCCCGATGCGGGCTCGATCTTTTCGTTGCTCATTCCTTTGGATGCAGACCCGAAATCTTTGGTGTTGAGGCCGAAGCTGAAACTCGACGACACCAAGCCCAGCCTCAACGGCCTTGTGTGGCTTGCCGAAGATGATGCAGCTGTGCGCAGTGCCATGAAGTTGTTGTTGAACAGTTGGGGTGTGCGCGTGATCGCCATGAGCTCTGCGCACGAAACCATGCTGCTCGCCATCAAAACGCAGAAACTTCCGGATTTGTTGTTGTTCGATTACCAGTTGGACGAAAAAATGAACGGGTTGGAGCTGTTTCAAACCTGCACGGCACAGTGGGGGAAAGAGGTGCCGTGCATCATTCTGTCCGGCAATACGCTTCCCGCAGATTTGGATAAGATTTCCCAATCCAAAGTGGACTTATTGACCAAGCCCGTTTCTGCCCAAGAGCTTTTGGCAAAAATTCAGCCGATTCTGAGCTAACCCGAAACCTGCGCTGCAAACCAAATGATCGCCCAAAAGGCCGGGATCAGCGGATAATACTTCGCCCCGTCTGCGTCTCCGCGATTGATTTTGGTAAACGCCATGACATTGCAAAAAATCCACACCAGCGGTGAAGCCATGCCCCAATAGGTGAGAATTTGTGCGAACGTTTCCCCGCCTTGTTCTTGGCCCATGGTGATGCCGCTGAAGGCCATCAAGGTCATCCAGATGGTCGACATCAACGTGGCGAAGCCGAAGATGGAGACCATCATGCGTTGGGCTTTGATGATCTCTTCGGGGCTGCGATTGTCTTCCATAGCTAGTCCTTTACGCGTTTTTCAATGGTGACTTTCGACATAACTTTAAGCGCGGACAAATCCTGTGCGCCGTCTTCGGTAAGCATGTGAAAGGTGTTTTCTTCAAATCGTATGGGAAAGGTCACAAACACGTAACCCGCACCCGTGTCCAAGGCTTCTGTTAAAGCTTTTTCAGGGACATGTTGTGCCAGTGTTGTTTGGCTTTGCATCAAAAACCAACTGAGCAGCTCTTCGGTGGAAAAACCGTCGCCCGAGGCATTTTGGATGAAAATCTCAGCGTGCTCGCGGTCTTGCTCAAACTGCGCCACCACTTGGTCGGCCAGACGCAACTGTCGGCCTTTGGGGTGGTGAAAGTCCAAATCCAGGCCGATGTGTTGAACGTCGAAATTAAACTCAGCGCTTTCGCGTCCGGCTTTCATCACCATCAGTCCCAATCCCTTCGGTTAATGGCGTACTCGCCTTTGGCATCGCGCAACGGTTGGATCAGCATTTGATCCAAACGTTCATCTTTTTCCTCGCGAAACATATCCAAGCCAATCTGCATGCCTTCGTGGCCCAATTCCGGCTGGGCCGTGTAGGTGGCGAAGACGCGATCCCACACAGACAGGTTGAAGCCGAAGTTGGAATTGCATTCGCGCGGTATGGCCGAATGGTGCACCCGGTGCATGTCCGGTGTCACCACCAACAGGCGCAAAACCGCATCCAACCCCAGCGGCAATTTAAAGTTCGCATGATTGAACATGGCCATGGCGTTCAAGATGACTTCGAAAACCAGCACGGCCACCGGGCTTGCGCCCAACAGGGCGATGACACAGAACTTAATGCCAAACGACAGCAAAATCTCAACCGGGTGAAACCGCGCCCCGGTGGTGACGTCGTAATCCAAGTCCGTATGGTGCATGCGGTGCAAGCGCCACAGCATGGGGATCGCATGAACCATGACGTGTTGCAGCCAGATGAAAAAATCCAGCAAGACCACGGCCAAGGCCAATTCCAGCCAGCCGTTCCAGTCTAAAATATTCAAAACACCCCAGCCGTTTTCAGCACACACAAAGGCAAACGCCACCGGGGCCATGGGGAAAATCACCCGTGCGATGGCGGTGTTGAGCGCAACGATGCCGAGGTTAGAAAACCACCGCAGCCCCTTAGACACCGTCAATTCGCGACGCGGCGCCAACAGCTCCAACGCCGCCATGACGGCGAAGATGCCGAAAAAGGCCGATAGACGGACGGCTGGCTCGTGGGCCAAAAGACTTTCACCGATCACGGTGTACCCCCATGTGCTCTAGGATTCTTGACAGTCTGCCTGCTTCTCAGGGCCCGGGCAAGCGACGGATGCGCCCCTGTGTTCGTGCCACGTCACAAAAGAGTTACATATTGAAGCGATTTCTAATATTAGAGGCTTAAAGTACAGTAAAAACAGTTATTTACACGGGGGGTTCGAATGCCTACGTTATGCATTGTGCAGATGCGAAATGAGGGTAACGATAACCGATGTCCGACGTTGGGGATTTGGTCCCGGCAGGTCCGCTTTTCGAATACCGCGCCCGGATTGCTTCAAAGGAATTGAAGCACGATCCGGCGCAAGCCCTTGCCGTTGAAAAACTCCAAAGCCTGTTCAAAGCGCTCCAAGCTTATCAGCGCCAATCCGGCCAGATGGGCTGGAAGGAACGATTCGGTCTGGGACGCAGGCGCGAAGACCCGCCCCAGGGCCTCTATTTTTATGGCGGCGTGGGCCGGGGCAAATCCATGCTGATGGATATGTTTTACGAAGACGCTCCCGTGAAGCGCAAACGCCGGGTGCACTTCCATGCCTTCATGCAGCAAGTCCACATCCGCCTCAATGAATACCGAAAATTCAAAGGTCGTGAAGCGGACCCCATTCCCCCCATTGCCGAACAACTCGCCAATGAAGCGACGCTGCTCTGCTTTGATGAATTCCAAGTCACCGACATTGCCGATGCGATGATCTTGTCGCGCCTGTTCGAAGTTTTGTTCGAAGAAGGTGTGGTCGTGGTCTCGACCTCGAACCGCCCGCCGCAAGACTTGTACAAGGACGGCCTGCAGCGCGAAAAGTTCTTGCCGTTCATCGACTTGATCGAAGACAAAATGGACGTGCTGCAACTGGATGGCCGCACCGATTACCGTCTTGAGCACCTCAAACAGTTGGAAGTGTTCCTCTATCCCGACGACGAAGCCGCGCGCCAAAAGTTGGACGAGGCGTTCGAAACGCTGACCCACGGTGCGCGCCCGCACGCCGCCTCCATCCCGGTGCAAGGCCGCGACGTGGCTGTGCCCAAGGCTGCGCAAGGTGTGGCCATGGTCGCGTTCGAAGACATCTGCGGACGGCCCTTGGGCCCGGCGGACTATCTGGAACTGTCCCGGCGATTTCACACCATCATCATTCCGTCCATCCCCGAAATGGGACCGGACAACAAAGATGTGGCGCGGCGTTTCGTGACGCTGATCGACGCCATGTACGAAGGCCACGTCAAGCTGATTTGCTCAGCAGACGTGGGGCCCATGGACCTCTACAACGAAGGCGAGGGGTCCTTTGAGTTCGAGAGAACCGCATCCCGCCTTGTGGAGATGCAATCGGAGTCTTACATGCAACGACAACACGCGAAACGCGTTGGTTGAGGGGGGAATAGGCCGAGAAAAACGACATGAATGTGTGATTTGAAATGAATCCCACCCCTTTGGGCAGTTTTGCCTTGTTTGGGAGGTCAAATTGCGCTACGAAACTGGCAGATTTTTGTGCGCCGCAACATGCGCGCACGCTCCGCCGGGGCCGGGTAGGGTCCTGGTGGGTTTAGTTAAACACTCACAGGGCGTTCTTTTATTGAATTCTACGAACGCTCAAAGACAGGGATAGGGTTATTCCAATGGCACGCAACAAAATTGCACTCATCGGCGCTGGTAATATTGGCGGCACGCTGGCTCACTTGGCCGCGACAAAAGATCTTGGCGACATCGTGATGTTCGACATCATGGACGGTGTTCCCCAAGGTAAATCTTTGGACATCGCACAGTCTGGCCCGATTGAAGGCTTTAACGCATCTCTCAAAGGCACCAAAAGCTACGCTGGCATCAAAGGTGCTGACGTGGTCATCGTCACCGCAGGCGTTGCACGCAAGCCCGGCATGAGCCGCGACGACTTGCTGTCCATCAACGTCAGCGTCATGAAGCAAGTCGGCGAAGGCATCAAAAAATACGCACCGAAAGCGTTCGTGATCTGCATCACCAACCCGCTGGACGCCATGGTTTGGGCGCTGCGCGAAGCTTCCGGCCTGCCGCACCACATGGTCGTCGGCATGGCTGGCGTTTTGGACGGCGGTCGCATGCGTTTGTTCTTGGCTGAAGAGTTCGGTGTTTCCGTTGAAGACGTTTCCGCATTCGTTCTGGGCGGTCACGGCGACACCATGGTTCCGCTGCCCCGCTACTCTACCGTTGGCGGCATCCCGGTGACCGACTTGATCGACATGAAATGGACCACCCAAAAACGCATCGACGAAATCGTTCAGCGTACCCGCGATGGCGGTGCTGAAATCGTTGGTTTGTTAAAAACCGGTTCGGCTTACTACGCTCCGGCGGCTGCAGGCATTCAAATGGCTGAAGCTTACCTGAAAGACAAAAAAGCCGTTCTGCCGTGCGCTGCATTCTTGAAAGGCCAGTATGGCGTCAAAAACATGTACGTCGGCGTTCCGGTTGTGATTGGTGCCAAAGGTGTCGAAAAAATCATCGAAATTAAATTGGACCGCACCGAAAAAGCGCTCTTCAACAAATCTGTGAAGTCTGTGTTTGGTCTGGTCGATACCATCAAGAAGCTTGGTGCTAAAGACAAAGCAGCTGCGAAAAAAGCGCCTGCTAAGAAAAAAGCTGCGGCTAAGAAAAAGGCTCCTGCAAAAAAGAAAGCCCCTGCTAAGAAAAAAGCTGCGACCAAGAAATAATAACCGAGGGCAGACCCCTTAAGGTCTGAGAGGAAAGTCAAATGAACATTCACGAGTATCAGGCTAAACAGCTGCTCGCCAAATTTGGCGTCGCTGTGCCGAACGGCAAGGTGGCTTACACCGCGCCCGAGGCTGAAGCCGTTGCCAAAGAACTGGAAGGTCCGGTGTACGTCGTCAAAGCCCAGATCCACGCAGGTGGACGCGGCAAAGGCGGCGGCGTCAAAGTGGTGAAATCCATCGAAGACGTCCGCGACACCGCAAACGACATGCTGGGCATGCAACTGGTCACCCATCAAACGGGTCCGGAAGGCAAAGAAGTCAAGCGCGTCTACATCGAAGAAGGCTGCGACATCGCCCGGGAACTGTACCTCAGCTACCTGATTGATCGCGCAACGTCTCGCGTGACCATCATGGCGTCCACCGAGGGCGGCATGGACATCGAAGAAGTCGCCGAAAAAACGCCTGAAAAAATCGTCACCGTCACCATTGATCCGGCGACCGGCATGCTGCCGTTCCACGCCCGTCAAGTGGCGTTCGCCCTGGGCCTTGAAGGCAAGCAGGTCGGCGCGGGTGTGAAGTTGATGTTGGGCATGTACAAAGCGTTCAACGATCTCGATGCTTCGATGATGGAAATCAACCCGCTGGTCGTCACCGGCGAAGGCGCTGTCATGGCGCTGGACGCCAAGATGAACTTCGACGACAACGCTCTGTTCCGTCAAAAAGACGTGGCTGAACTGCGCGACGAAGACGAAGAAGATCCGGCTGAGCTGGAAGCGGCACGCCACGACCTGAACTACATTAAGTTGGACGGCAACATCGGTTGTATGGTCAACGGTGCAGGTTTGGCTATGGCCACCATGGACATCATCAAGCTGTTCGGCGGCGATCCGGCGAACTTCTTGGACGTTGGAGGCGGGGCCACCAAAGAACGCGTCACCACAGCGTTCAAACTGATCCTGTCCGACAGCAACGTCGAAGGCATCTTGGTCAACATCTTCGGCGGCATCATGCGCTGCGACGTCATCGCCGAAGGCGTTGTCGCAGCGGCTCGCGAAGTCAGCCTGAACGTTCCGCTGGTGGTTCGCCTCGAAGGCACCAACGTGGAGCTGGGCAAGAAGATCTTGGAAGAATCGGGTCTGCCGATCGTTTCCGCAGACGACTTGTCCGACGCTGCCGAGAAAATTGTCAAAGCCGTGAAGGAGGCCGCGTAAGATGTCTGTACTCGTAGGTAAAGATACCAAGGTCATCTGTCAGGGCTTCACCGGCGCGCAGGGCACCTTCCACTCCGAACAAGCCATTGCTTATGGCACCAACATGGTCGGTGGCGTTACGCCGGGCAAAGGTGGCACTAAGCACTTGGACCTTCCGGTTTACGACACCGTTGCTGACGCTGTCGATCAAACCGGCGCCAATGCTTCCGTGATTTATGTGCCGCCGCCGTTCGCTGCGGACGCCATCTTGGAAGCCATCGACGCCGAAGTCGAACTGGCTGTTTGCATCACCGAAGGCATTCCCGTTGTGGACATGGTCCGCGTCAAGCGTGCGTTGGAAAATTCCAACACCCGTTTGGTCGGCCCGAACTGTCCGGGCGTCATCACGCCGGGTGAATGCAAAATCGGCATCATGCCGGGTCACATTCACACCCGTGGCACCGTCGGCATCGTATCGCGTTCCGGTACGTTGACGTACGAAGCTGTGGGTCAAACCACCGCAGCCGGTTTGGGTCAAACGACCTGCATCGGTATCGGCGGCGATCCGGTCAATGGCACCAACTTCATCGACTGCTTGGACATGTTCTTAGGTGACGACGAAACCGAAAGCATCATCATGATCGGTGAAATCGGCGGCTCTGCTGAAGAAGAAGCGGCAGAGTTCTTGAAACAGTCCAAAACCAAAAAACCTGTGGTCGGCTTCATCGCCGGCGTTACGGCACCTCCGGGACGCCGCATGGGTCACGCGGGTGCGATCATCGCGGGCGGCAAAGGAACCGCAGGCGATAAGATCGAAGCCATGAAGAGCGCCGGAATTTCCGTCGCAGACTCACCGGCGACGCTCGGTAAAACAATGCTGGATGTCCTGAAGGGCTAGAGCATTCGGTTTCGCCCGGCAAGTTGAGGTAGCTTGCCGGGCGAAATTTTCTGGGGACTTACAATCAGAGGCGGGACGATCTGGCCCTAAGACCGGGCGGCCCGAAAATAGGGATCATGGCATCCGCGGATACATTTCTTTCAGGCGCTAACGCGCAATACGTAGCCGAGCTCTATGCCCGGTTTACGGAGAATCCCAAAACGGTCGATCAGACCTGGCAGGATTATTTCTCCGCCTTGGATGACGAAGAACGTGAAATTCTCGTCGATCTCACAGGCGCTTCCTGGTCACCGAGCGACACAGGCGTCGTTGGCCAGTTCAGTTCTAGCGGCTTGCTTGAAGCCGAAGCCGGACCGAAATCCGAACAAGCGCACATGGCGCAAAACGTGGCATACATGCCGCAAATGGTCGGAGCCGCCGCACCCAATGCAGACACCATTCGTGCAGCAACGAAGGACACCATTCGTGCCTTGATGTTGATCCGCACATATCGTGTGCGCGGTCACTTGATTGCGAACTTCGACCCGTTGGGTTTGGAAGGGCGCACCCAGCACCCCGAGCTTGATTACCGCACGTATGGTTTTACCGACGCCGATCTGGATCGTCCGATCTTCATCGACAACGTGTTGGGCCTGGAAACGGCAACGCTGCGCGAAATCTTGCAGGTGTTGAAAGACACCTACTGTTCGTCCGTCGGCGTGGAATTCATGCACATCCAGGAACCGGATGAAAAAGCCTGGATCCAGCGCCGTATCGAAGGTATCCGCAACCAGACCGACTTCACGCTCAAAGGCAAGCGCGCCATCTTGGAACGCTTGGTGGAATCGGAAGGTTTCGAGAAATTCCTGGACGTGAAGTTCAAAGGCACCAAACGTTTCAGTTTGGACGGTGGCGAAAGTGTGATCCCCGCCATTGAACAAATCATCAAGCGCGGCGGCCAGTTGGGCATTAAGTCGGTTATCATGGGCATGGCCCACCGGGGCCGCTTGAACGTCTTGGCTTCGGTCATGCGCAAACCCTACATGTCGATCTTCGCCGAGTTTTTGGGCAAGTCGGTCGTGCCAGACGAACTCGACGTGTCCGGCGACGTGAAGTATCACTTGGGCGCATCGGCTGACCGTGTGTTTGACGGTGAGAGCATTCACTTGTCTCTGACAGCCAACCCGTCTCACTTGGAATGCGTCAACCCGGTTGTTTTGGGGAAGGTGCGCGCCAAGCAGCGTCAAAAGGGTGACACTAAACGTGACCAAGTCATGGGCATCTTGCTGCACGGTGACGCCGCGTTTGCAGGCCAAGGGTTGGTTCCGGAAACGCTGGATCTGTCGCAGCTTCGCGGCTATGAGACCGGCGGCACGGTGCACATCATCATCAACAACCAAATCGGCTTTACGACGCACCCGTCGTATTCGCGGTCCTCGCCTTATCCGTCGGATGTGGCGAAGATGATCCAAGCACCGATTTTCCACGTCAACGGCGACGACCCCGAAGCCGTGGTTCACGTATCACGCATCGCCGCTGAGTTCCGTCAGGAATTTAAAAAGGATGTGGTCATCGACATGTTCTGTTATCGCCGCCACGGCCATAACGAAGGTGACGAGCCCATGTTCACCAACCCGGTGATGTACAAGACCATCGCCAACCATCCGACCACGCGCGAAATCTATGCGCAGAAGTTGGTGGGCGAAGGTGTCATTACCGAAGCCGAATCCGATCGGATGACAGGTGATTTTGCCGGGTTCTTGGAAAAAGAACGCCAATCGGCAGCCGGTTACAAACCGAACAAAGCCGATTGGTTGGAAGGCAAATGGGCTGGGCTGTTCTATCTGGAAGGTCCGGAAGAAATGCGCGACGACGACACGTCGTGTGAAATGGAGTTGCTGCGCGAAGTCGGCCACGCCATTTCCGAACCGCCGGAACTGTTCCACACCAACACCAAAATTTTGCGCCAGTTCAAAGCCAAGCGCAAAATGATCGAAACCCAAGAAGGCGTCGATTGGGCCACGGCGGAAGCTTTGGCTTACGGCACACTTTTGGTGCAAGGTCACGGTGTGCGTTTGTCGGGTCAGGATTCCGGTCGTGGTACGTTCTCGCATCGTCACTCGGTCTTGGTGGATCAAGAAAACGAAGAGCGCTACATCCCGCTCAACAACATTCGCCCGGGCGACCAGGCGCACTACGAAGTCATCGACAGCCCGTTGTCAGAGGCCGGCGTGTTGGGCTTTGAATACGGCTACTCCCTGTCCGATCCGCACTGCCTGACCATTTGGGAAGCTCAGTTCGGCGATTTCGCCAACGGTGCACAGGTCATCATCGACCAATTCGTGTCATCCGGTGAAACCAAGTGGCTGCGTATGTCGGGCTTGGTGATGTTGCTGCCCCACGGCTATGAAGGCCAGGGGCCGGAACACTCTTCCGCACGGTTGGAGCGTTACCTGCAATTGTCTGCCGAAGACAACTGGCAAGTGGTCAACGTCACGACGCCTGCGCAGTTCTTCCACGTCATGCGCCGTCAGCTGTGCCGCAACTTGCGCAAACCGCTGATCGTCATGTCGCCGAAGTCTTTGCTGCGTCACAAGTTGGTGACGTCCAACTTGGGCGAAATGGGTCCGGGCACGCGTTTCCGCCGCGTTTTGCCGGAACACGACAACTTGGTCTTGGACAAAGAGGTCCGGCGTGTCGTGGTCTGCTCCGGCAAGGTTTATTACGATCTGTTGGAAGAACGCCGCAAGCGTGAGATCAAAGACGTCGCCATTGTGCGTTTGGAACAAATCTATCCGTTCCCGTGGAAAGGTCTCATGCAACAACTTGGCCGTTATCCGCACGCCGACGTGGTTTGGTGTCAGGAAGAACCGGCCAACATGGGTGCATGGTTCTTTGTCGGTCAACGGCTCGACACCATCTTGCGCGATTTGAACAACGATCACTTGGTCACCAACTATGTTGGTCGCCGTGGTGCTGCGAGCCCGGCGACGGGTCTCAATTCGCGCCACCACGAAGAGCAGAAATGGATCGTGGACCAAGCCTTGTCTGGAAACCTGGAAGACTTGGTGCAGCCGCACCAACGTCCCCAATACTAAGTTAACGAACGAATTTTAGATGCCCGAAAAGGGCAGTATGGAAGTGAGAGGTCAAAAAAATGGCTACCGATATTAAAGTGCCTGTTCTGGGGGAATCGGTCACTGAAGCAACGGTCGCAAAATGGTTTAAACAACCGGGCGAAGCCGTGGCGCAAGACGAACCCATTGTCGAGTTGGAAACCGATAAAGTCACGGTCGAGGTTCCGGCCCCGGCTGCTGGCACGCTCAGCAACGTCGCCGCCCCTGAAGGCACCGATGTTGAGCTCGACACAATCTTAGGCACCATTGATGAAAGCGGCGCAGCGGCTGCTCCGGCGGCTCCGGCCCCTGCGGCTGAAGCTCCGGCACCTGCTGCAGCTCCGGCACCTGCAGCTGCACCTGCTGCGGCCAGCACGTCGGCTGCGGATCAGCTGTCCCCGGCGGTGCAAAAGCTGATCACCGAAAACAACATCAACCCGTCGGCCATTCGCGGCACCGGCAAAGATGGCCGCATCGTCAAAGGCGACGTGTTGGCGCATTTGGAAACGGCCAAGGCTGCTCCGGCACCCGCAGCTGTCTCGGCTCCGGCACAAAGCCCGTCTGAAGCTGCAGCCAATGCTTCGGCCAGCGTCGCAGCACCAAGCCCGGCACAGTATCCGCCGCGCCCGGTCGGCCCGCGCGAAGAACGCGTGCCCATGACACGTCTGCGTCGCCGCATTGCCGAACGCTTGAAAGAAGCGCAAAACACGGCGGCCATGCTGACCACGTTCAACGAAGTCGACATGACCAACGTGATGGAATGCCGCAATCGTTTGAAAGACGACTTCTTGAAGAAACACGGCGTCAAGCTGGGCTTCATGTCGTTCTTCACCAAAGCGTGCGTTACCGCACTGCGTGAGTTGCCGGCGATCAACGCTGAGATCAACGGCGACGACATCATCTACAAAAACCACTATGACGTCGGCATCGCTGTCGGCACCGAAAACGGTCTGGTGGTTCCGGTGGTTCGCGACTGTGACACGTTGGGTTTTGCCGGCATCGAACAGTCCATCACCGATTATGGCACGCGTGCCCGTGAAGGCCGTTTGACCATGGACGAAATGGCGGGCGGTACGTTCACCATCACCAACGGCGGCATCTTCGGTTCGTTGTTGTCCACGCCGATCTTGAACCCGCCGCAATCGGGCATCTTGGGCATGCACAAAATTCAGCAACGCCCCATGGTCATGGCAGACGGTTCTATCGAAGCTCGTCCGATGATGTACTTGGCGCTGTCTTACGATCACCGCATCGTTGACGGTCGCGAAGCAGTGACCTTCCTGGTGCGCGTTAAAGAGTGCTTGGAAGATCCCGAACGCATCCTGTTGGACGCTTAAGAGAAAAGGTGAGGATTTAACAAATGGCCGATAACGCATTTGACGTCATCATCATCGGCGGCGGGCCGGGCGGTTACGTCGCCGCCATCCGCGCCGCGCAATTGGGTTTCAACACGGCGTGCGTCGACAAACGCGAAACGCTGGGCGGGACGTGTTTGAACGTGGGCTGTATTCCGTCCAAAGCGTTGCTGCAGTCTTCGCATCTTTATGAAGAAGCGGCGCACGGCATGGAAGCCCACGGTGTGAAAGTTGCCAAGCCCAAGCTGGATCTGAAAGCCATGCTGGGGCGCAAAGACGCCGTGGTCGGCGATCTGACCAAGGGCATCGACTTCCTGTTCAAAAAGAACAAAATCACCCGTATTGTCGGCGCTGCCGAATTCACCAAACCCGGTGAAATCAAAGTGGGTTCCGACACCTACACCGGCAAACACATCATCATCGCAACGGGTTCCGAGCCTGCTCCGCTGCCGGGTGTGGACATCGACGAAAAACAAATCGTCACGTCAACGGGTGCATTGAGCCTGCCCAAAGTTCCCAAATCCATGGTCGTCATCGGCGGCGGTGTTATCGGTTTGGAGCTGGGTTCGGTCTGGCGCCGGTTGGGCGCGGACGTCACCGTGGTCGAATTCCTGCCCGCGATTTTGCCGGGCATGGACGGTGAAGTGGTCAAGCAAGCCCAGCGCACGCTGAAAAAGCAAGGCATGAACTTCAAAACCGGCACCAAAGTCACGGCGGCGAAAACGTCCAAAAGCGGCGTGACGCTAACGGTCGAACCGGCTGCGGGTGGCGACGCGCAAGAGCTTAAAGCCGACGTGGTTCTGGTGGCCATTGGCCGTCGTCCGTTCACGGACAATCTGGGTCTGGACAAAGCGGGCGTGGAAACGGATGAGCGCGGGTTTGTGAAAACCGACGGTCACTTCAACACCAACGTTCCGGGCATCTACGCCATCGGCGACGTCATCGGCGGCATGATGCTGGCCCACAAAGCCGAAGAAGAAGGTATCGCCTTGGTCGAAACCTTGGACGGTCAAGCCGGCCACGTGAACTACGGCGCCATCCCCGGCGTTGTCTATGTGGAGCCGGAAATTGCCGCTTTGGGTCGCACCGAAGAAGGCCTCAAAAAAGACGGCATTGACTACACCGTCGGCAAGTTCCCGTTCATGGCGAATTCGCGCGCGCGTGCGGTGGGCAACACCGAAGGCTTCGTGAAGATTTTGGCCGACGCCAAAACCGACCAGGTCTTGGGCGCACACATCATCGGCCCGGGTGCAGGTGAGCTGATCCAAGAAGTCGCGTTGGCGATGGAATTCGGCGGCTCGTCCGAAGACATCGCCCGCACATCCCACGCCCACCCCGGCACGTCCGAGGCGGTCAAAGAAGCCGCCCTAGCTTGCTTGGGACGCGCTATACACGTCTAATCCAGACGTTTTCAGTATCAAAAGGGCGCGGAGCCATTCCGCGCCCTTTTTGTTGGATTTGATCCAGAACAGCGACCGCCACAACGACGCTAAGTTTCGGGTATCAAGGGTTGATCGGGCGGTCTACAAAAGATCAAAAGCTGTCAGGATACCTATGATGGACTTGCCGATGTGATCGGCATTGGATTTCTGATACCCGCCAGAGAGGGTCATGACGATCGGAATTTCCAGCTCTTTTGCGGCAAGGAAAACGGCAAGGTCGCGGGCTGCCATACCCTCTGGAGAGACGTCCAATCCACCTAAAGGATCCCCGCTCAGGATGTCGGAGCCAGCATAATAAAAAATCAAATCAGGCCGATACTGCGTTGTGGCGCTGTGTAGGGCATTTTTGATTGTCCGAAGATAGACTTCTGTTGGCGTGCCCATACCGAGTTTAACGGACCAATCAATTGCGCCGTAAAGGTGCTGGGCATAGGGATATACCTGCGCGTTGAAGGCATCCAAAATTCTCACGTTTGGATCATCGCCATAGATGCTTTCATGCCCGTTGCCTTGGTGTGCGTCGAAATCAATGATCAGGAATTTCTTTGGGCCTAAGCTGTTCGCCCGAACATGTTCGATGGCAATGGGCACATCGGCATAGGCGCAAAATCCCTCAGCAGTCGTTTGCCCGGCATGGTGATACCCCCCACCTAAGTTGATTGACCATCCGTGTTTCAATGCAAGCTGAGCAGCAATGACCGTTCCGCCGGTGGCCAGCCGTTGGCGAGAGGTCAGTACATTGTCGATTAAATCATTGGGCAGGTATGCCAATGTTGACATTTCCGTGTACTTCGCTGCTGCTGATGCAGTTGTTAAATAAGCTAAATGCGCTGGTGGATGCACCCGCAAGAGATCGGCCTCACTTGGCATTGATGCTTGCACGGGATCAAATCGGTCGAATAGACCAGCGCCTTCAAGATAGTCATAAATCTTTTCGTATTTTCGCGTGTCGAATGGGTGAAAATTTTCGAGACCGAGAAAACGGATGTTGTAATTTGGATGATAGACGATGGGCAGGACCGGCTTCTGCACCGCTGCGGGCATGTGTTTATCATCTAGATTTTTAGCGTGGGCAAAACCGCTAGCGAAAACGATCAAGAGAACGAGGTAAATACCTGTGTTTCTCATAAACGGATTTCCGAGCATTTTTTATCCCCCAGTGTAACGTACGGTTATTGCAATCACTTTTGCAAGAGTTTCTGTGGCTTGCCGAAACCATGGATTGATCAGGCTCAGCCTATCAGAATTGAACGAAATGTCTCCTTATGGTTTGTCGGGGACGCTCGTTCAGAGATCGAAATGCGTTGGATTGTTTTTGAGCCCTTTTTTGTTGGATTTTGGGCAAATTTGGCCCCTGAAAAAAGGGGATTTGCATGTTTGAGCCTAATCTGTATATTATGTTTTCGAAATATGAGAAAAATCTGTTGGGATCACGTTCAGCGCTGTCGCTGGTTGAGGGGGTCTCGACTGTCTAACGAGAGGTGAATTCATGGCTAACGTAAGCATGCGTGATAAGGTTCCTGAAGGTAAAACCGAATACCTGACCACGACCCAAATGGAGCCGAACGAAAAAGGCTACGTCGGTTACAAAACCACGTGGGTTGAGTTCCAAAAAGAAGTTCCTTACACCACGCCGAAAAAGCCGTAAGGTCAATTCGACCGTAAGGTTTCGAGGCCGCGCGATCCCCATGGGTCGCGCGGCCTTTTGCGTCTGCAGACTTATTTCGTATTCATGCGTTCTTGGCGCGCGCGGGCCATGGGGGTCCAGCGGTTTTTGATATAGCGCAGCACGATCCAGATTTGTTCGTCTGTGAGATGCTCTTGAAAACTTGGCATGTTGCTTGGAAAATTGGATGGAACGATGGACGTGCCTCCCAATTTGATGGAGCGAAACAGCAAGTCGTCGCTGAGCTTCCAGGCCCGTCCTTCGCCGTTTAGCGGCGCGGCGGGCACGGTCCCGTCCGCGTTTTGGACCTGCCAGTTGGGCTGTCCTTGAAGGTCCGGCCCGTGACACTGGGCGCAATGCTCTTGATAGATTGCTTCCCCGGCGGCCAATTCAGAAGTCACAGATTTTTCAGGGCTATCATCACAAGCGTTGAGAAAGACAATGGCTGTGAAAAGATAGAATGTGCGTTTCATCATACATAAATTAAAGCACTGTTTAAACCGGGAGGACAAGCTCTATCTATCGGTGAGCGTTGGTATAGCCAATACCCCATTGTTGACGGGGCAATGGGGGCAATGCGTGTCTCTCAATCGGAAAAATAATTGACGATGTGCTGGGCGCGGGACTGGGTTGGATCGTTTGTATATGTCTGGTCCGCCAGTCGTGCACGTTCTTTTGAAAGCGCGTCACCTTGGACCCATTTAGCTAAAGAGCGTGACAGGTCTTCATCGTCCAATTCCAAGTCGATAAAACGAACCCCTGGGATATCTGACGCGCCCGACAGCTGCGTTGTCTGCGTGGATAAAACCAGTGCGCCTTGTGTTAAGGCATCCCATACGCGTTCTGTCGCGCCACTGGCATACTTTGGCGTGACATTCGCCACGGCTTGCCGTGTGCCACATGCGCTTAAGACGGTTTCATAATCGCTTACGCCATGGAAGTAGATGGTTTTGCCGTCGAATTCGGCGGGGTTTGCAACGTCACCAAAGACATCCACTTCAACGTGATTGGCAAGGGCTTTGATCAATCTGCGTCGCGCCAGATTTTGTCCTGTGCTCTCGATATACGACAACAAACCGGAACGCAGATCGGCATTGAGCTCAGCCATGTTGGCGCCTACAGACGTGCAGCTGTCTTGAAATAGGTCATGGACGACGCCAGGTTTGCGGCTGAGCGTTTCGGCGGCTGCACAGGCGGCCTCAATGTAGGGGTGCAGCTGGGGCGGGTTTTGGCTTTTGAAGGCCTCGCAGGACAGGACGGGACCAATGTTTCCTGGAACGGCGACGGCATTTGTTCTGTTGCTTTGAGACGCGAAGTCAATGGACAAGCTGTCGGGTTTGTGCGGAACAAAGAGACCTTGAAGATCCAAATCAAGCCAGCGCAGCGCGGATATATGGCTTTCGTCAATGACGCCGATGTATGTATCGGGTGGGAGCCGGCGCAGAGCTTGTAAATGAGCCCCCGGATTGTCCACGATCCAGCACAAGTGGCGACACCCCAGCTTATAAGGTTCGCCATTGGGAAGTTGGCCTGGAAACTCAACCCGGCCGTTGAACGTTATCAAAAGACGATCTTCAGACGGCGTTGCAAGCTTATCGAGGAGAAGATTAATGTCTTCACGGGCCAGTTGATCCAAGGCGACCCGCTCAACGGTCAGGCCGACGTTTTCCAAATCAGCACATAAGCCAGATATGAGACGCGTGGCCCAACCATGAAGGTTGCCGGTGGTTAGGAAAAGGATTTCTTTCAGCATCTTGTTTCATCCCCAAGCCTTGGAATGAACAAGATTAAGGCGAAAATCTTGCGTTCTGCTTAATCGTCATATTGAAAAAATGCAGGCCGGGATGGCGGGGGGGCAACCACCAGTGCGAGGGTCATCACCCAGGTCAAAGTGCCCGAGCGGTCTTTTGTTAAGATAACGGCACTGGTGTCATACCCGACAATCACGGGGCGATAGCTGCGTCCCGACAACAGAACGCACCGCCCCCGCGTTTTGATTTTGGACATCAGCTTTCGGTCATCGTCTGTTTTGGCTTGGTTGTAGGCCAGGATGTCTTCGCGCTTTTTGCACCCGACGTAATTCCCTTTGAACACGCCCGGGCGGCTTCTGGTTTTTCTCGACGCGTCCACTTTGTCGCGATCAAGGCGACCTTCGTAGGTCGGAATGGTTTGGCCCAAAACTTTGTAGCTGAAATCTTTGCTGTCATCTTTCGCCAGGGATGGAGAGGCCCAAGCAACAATCGACACGATAACCAAAAGGGCGCGTGCGCAGCCAAACCTGGGGCCACTTCGCCACAGAGCATGGAGAATTCTTCGATCCCGTGTGAAAACGACCATGTGTAAAACGCCATCCCTTTTCTATGGCTTCAAGATAATGCGAACGTGTCTGACACAACAGTCAGAATGCGTGTGGAAAAACAAATGTTTTAAGCGTGCAACGCGCCTAAGGCCAAATCGGTGAACTGGCTGTGGACTTCGCCTTCGTTTTGGACGTAACACGCCATACCGTCGACGTTGTGGGAAAATACCAAGCCGCGCCGCTCCAAGTCGTCCAACAGGACTTGGCAACGTTTGGTGGACATGTGCATCAATTCGGCAATGTCCGTGATGCAGAGTTTGGCGATATGCACCAACGCCAGTAAGCGGGCCTCGAGAACGTCAATTTGACCGTTGGTGGCGACAACCATGCGCTCAGCGGCGAAGGTGCTGATCAACATCAACTCTTCTGCCGACCCTGACAATTGGCAGATGTATGGCACGCGCACAGCATCATGCCCCCCTAAGGCCACACGGGCCGCACGGCGTGTGATCTCGTCCAGGCAGTTTTGCGAGTCTACAGGGTCAAGCTGTACGGGATGTAAGGAATTCACGCGCGCTCTCCTTATGGTTGATCGAATTTAACCATACTTAGAACTATCAGGCAATTGGAACAATTTGATTGTGATTGCGTGAAGCCTATAAGTCAGGTCTGCGTCAGATTGAGAAAACCGCTGGCAACATAGAGAAAGTCATATGTTGCCAGCGGCTTAAACTTGGACGCTTGTTAGTCTGCATACTTACCGTCACCGGTGTACGTGCCCCCGGCAACCAGGGTCTGGGCCTTTTGAATGGCAATGGGTGCACCCATGATATTCATAAAGCTGTTGTCCCCGGTCATGCTCAGATCGGGGAAATTGATGGCGATGCGAAAGCGCGCGGACAACGCCCAGGCGAATTTTCCGCTGACCACGATTTCGACCGGCAGGTGCGCGGTGGACCGGGTTGGTTTGAAGTCAATCTCACTCATGACCCAAGCATCGTCTTGCTGGCGGCCCTCTTCGCCTTCACCTTTTAGGCCAATGCCAAAGACGGTGGATTCCTTGCCGGGGATGTCAATGCGATACACCTTGCTGGCTCCGCCGACACCTTGGGCGAGGTTGGTTTCGATACGTTCGACCATCTCCGTGTACGATTTGGCGGAGCCCAAACGGTTCGGGTCGTCGAAGTAGGGCATCAAAAACATGTAGTGATAGTCTTCCAGATCATCCGCCGTCATGCCTTCTTCGGGGCCAAATTCACCTTGATTGCCCAGCGCCGTTTCCAGGGCTTGGGCAACGGGGGCCATATCGGCGTCCATGCGATAAGCCGCCGCCATATAGGCAGGGTTGGTGTAGGCGACTTGAATTTCGCCGTTCATATCGGTGATGGAGATGCGCTGCGCCGCGCCATAAGCCCCAAATTCGGTTTTGGCGGCTTGTTTTTTCAGATGGTCATTGGTGACAATCAAAACCTCCGCCCCGGCGAACGGTGCATAAGTGCCAACAATGTCGAACCCGGCTTGGTCCAATTTTGCAGAAACCTGAGCTTTGCGCGCTTCGACGGAACCGGATTCCACCGACGACAATATGAACGGTTTCATGACGGTTTCAGCCATGGCCGTTGAGGTTGCGCCGAACAGCGCAGCCAAGCTCACAAGCACGACGGATATCGTACGTTTCATGGTGTCGTTCTCCCCTTCGTTTTTTATCAGTTGATCAGTTTTATATTAGAAAAGCTCAAAACAAGGGCAGTACTATGCGCCCACGGTTTTTGCGTGGGGTTTGAAGGACTTGGTGCGGGGTGTGGTGGGTCTTTAAGTCTTCAACGCCGGCGTTTGGCGCGCGGGTGCGCTGTGGAGTAAACCGCATGCAGGCGTTGGGCGTCGACATCGGTGTAGCGCTGGGTGGTGGATAGGGTCTCGTGGCCCATCAATTCTTGGATGGTGCGCAAGTCTCCGCCACCGCTGAGCAGGTGCGTGGCGAAGCTGTGGCGGAGCGCATGCGGGGTGACGGAATCGGGCAAACCCATCAGCGCGCGGATTTTGCGCACTTGGGCTTCGGCGGTGCCGGGGTTAAGGCGTTTTCCACGCACGCCCAAAAACAGCGGGCTGTCCTGGGTCTGCGGGTAGGGCGATGCTTTGACGTAGGCTTCAATGGCGGATTTGACGGCAGGCAGGACCGGCACGACGCGTTGCTTGTTGCCTTTGCCGGTGATGGTCATGGTGTCGCCTGCGGGAATGTCACAGACGTTGAGGTTCAGGGCTTCGCTGATGCGCAGACCACAGCCGTACAGCAGTTTCAACAACGCTTCATCACGCTTACCAACCCAGGGCTCGTCGCTGAGTTGGCTCACGGTTTCGACCATTTCCAGGGCGTCTTCCATGGTCAACGCCTTGGGCACAGATTTAGGCAGCTTGGGCGTGCGCACAGCGTGAACGGCGGCGTTGTTCACCAGCCCTTCGCGCTCAAGATATTTATAAAGGGTGCGCAGCGATGAAAACTGGCGGGCCATGGTGGTGCGGCTTTTCCCGGCGTCATTGAGCCGCGCCAGCCAACTGCGAAAATCCAGGGCTTTGAGGTTGTCCAACATATTGAGGTCGGGCGCGCGGCCTTTGTGGGCGCTGAGAAAGCTCAGAAACTTTGCACAATCGCGTAGGTAATTGTCGATTGTGTGGGGGCTATAGCGTTTTTCATGGCTGAGCCAATCCAGCCACTTGGACAGCGCATTCACAACATCCGGCGCCGCCGGAACGTCTTGCAGAGGTGTACCGTTTAGCCCTGGGACAGCCATTTGGTGAACAGCTTTTCAGTGACCCGCGCCAAGAAGTTGAGCAAGTCGGTGCCTTGGCCCGGGTGGAACGCGCCGGGGATGGAGGAACCTAAGGCAAGCACACCGCCCGCCAGTGTCGCGTTGGGCCGCAAACGGGCAAGGGCTGCGGAACGCACCATGGTGCTGTCTTCGCCAAACACGGTGCCGTCATCCAGCATGTCACGGACCAAAGCCACATCGGCGCCTTCACCCAAAGTCGCATCCAGATAATGGAACGGCAGCATTTTGACGCCGGGCAGGCGCAGCGCGGCTTCGGCTTTATAGTCTTGTTCGAAGCCGAAGCTGACGCAATCCACGTCCAGCAACAGCGGTAAATCTTGGGTCATGATGCGCGCCATGTGCTCGGCGTCTTGGGCCGACAACAAGGCCAAGGTCGCCGCGTGGGTGCGCGTCAGGTAGGTCATGTTGGTGCGGCTGGTCTCAATCACGTCTTGGGCGCAGGCCGTCAGGTTCTGCATCTCGTCGCGCATTTTGTCGACCATGGCGGCTTGGAAATCGATCGCGCCGTCGGGGCGCTCCAGCGCCACGGGGCCGTTCATCTGCACCAAAACGTCCGGGTTTCTGGAAAAGAAATCCGGGTGTTTCACCAAGTATTGGCCGATTTCATCCTCACTTAAAAAGGATTTGGCGTGTTGTGTGCTGCTCATGGTCGTCCCTCTGGCCCCTGTTTAGGCATCTCGCGCAAATGCCCCGGTTGATGGGGCGAATCGATGGGTTCATATTCTGATCCATATTCGTTAAGGCTTTCCTTCCAAGCATTTGGACTTAAGCTTAGGGCCATGAGTGACGATTCGATGGAAATGGGACCAGGTGAACGGTGCGGCGTTTTGCTGCCGGTGCCGTTGGGTAAGGTCTATGACTATAAAGTCCCGCCAGGCCTAAGCCTGCGCCCCGGCGATTTTGTGCGCGTGCCATTGGGGCCGCGCAAGCTCATCGGCGTGGTTTGGGGCGAAGGCGCGGGGGACGTCGCGGACAGTAAATTGCGCGCCGTCTTTGAAAAGTTGCCCGCCCCGCCCATGAGCGAAGTCTCGCGCAAATTCGTCGATTGGGTCGCGAGCTACACCTTGTCGTCTCAGGGTGCCGTTTTAAAGATGGCCATGAGTGTGACCGACGCCATTGAACCGCCCAAGGGGGTGAAGGCCTACCGTGTGGCCGACCCGCTGCCTGACATCAAAATGACCAAGACCCGCGAAAGTGTGTTGAAGGTTCTCAAAGACGGCCCGCCGCTCACCGCGTCCGAAGCGGCGTTGGAGGCCGGGTGCTCGCCTGCGGTCGTTGCGGGGCTCGCCAAACAAGGCGCGCTGGTCGAAGCCCAACAGGTCCGGCCTCAGCACTTCGATCGACCCGACCCGGACAAAGCGGGGCCAGAGCTGTCGCCAGCACAGAAATATGCCGCCGACCAAATGGCGGCGAAGGTGGGGCGGGAACGCTATACATCCATGCTGCTGGACGGCGTGCCGGGCTCGGGCAAGACCGAGGTCTATTTCGAAGCCGTCGCCGAAGCTGTGCGCCAGGGCAAACAGGTTTTGGTGTTGTTGCCGGAAATCGCGCTGGGGTCACAGTGGCTGGCGCGGTTTGAAAAGCGTTTTGACGCGCGCCCGGCCCAGTGGCATTCAGACCTGGGCCAGCGCGAACGGCGCGAAACGTGGCGCGCGGTGGCGGACGGACGGGCCAGCGTCGTGGTCGGTGCACGCTCGGCTTTGTTTCTGCCTTACAAAGATTTGGCCCTGATTGTCGTGGACGAAGAACACGACCCGGCCTTTAAACAAGAAGAGGGCGTTATCTATCATGCCCGGGACATGGCGGTTGTCCGTGGGCACTTGGGGAAAATCCCGGTTTGTTTGGCCTCGGCCACGCCATCGCTGGAAAGCGTGATCAATGCACAAACCGGCAAATATGCCCTGTTGCATTTGCCCGAACGCCATGGCGGTGCGGTTCTGCCGGAGCTCGACTTGATCGACATGCGCAAGGAAAAGCTGCCCGCGACGCGCTGGTTGTCGCCCAGTTTGCAAGAGGCGCTCACCCAAACCTTCGAAGCGGGCCAGCAGGCCATGCTGTTTTTGAACCGGCGCGGCTATGCGCCGCTGACCCTGTGTCGGACCTGCGGGTTTCGCATGAAATGTCCCAACTGTTCGGCGTGGCTGGTGGAACACCGGGTGCGGGGGCGTTTGCAGTGTCACCACTGCGGCCACAACATTCAGATGCCCACCCAGTGCCCCGAATGTTCTTGCGAAGGCACCTTTGCCGCGTGCGGGCCGGGGGTGGAGCGCTTGGCCGAAGAGGCCATGAACACGTTCCCCGACGCCCGCTTAGCCATGGCGAGCTCCGACACCATTACCGGACCCATGGCCGCCCAAGCGTTGGTGGAGAAAATTGAGCGTCACGACGTGGACTTAATTATCGGCACGCAATTGGTGGCAAAGGGCTACCACTTTCCGCTGTTGACCCTCGTGGGCGTGGTGGATGGGGACCTCGGTCTGGCCGGGGGCGATCTGCGTGCGGCGGAGCGGACTTATCAGCTTTTGTATCAAGTCGCCGGGCGCGCCGGGCGCGGGGACAAGCCTGGCCGCGTGCTGGTGCAGACGTTTCAGCCCGACCATGCGGTGATGCAGGCGATGAAGTCCGGCGTGCGCGACAGCTTCATTGCCGAAGAGATCCGCGCGCGCGAAGAACTCTCCATGCCGCCGTTCGGACGCTTGGTGTCGCTGATTGTGTCGGGGAAAAACGTCATCGATGTGGAAAATCAGGCCGCCAACCTGGCGCGTTCGGCGCCCAGATATGACGGGGTCCAAGTTTTGGGCCCGGCACCCGCCCCTTTGGCCCAATTGCGGGGCAAATTTCGCCACAGATTGCTCATGAAACTGGAATCTGGTGTTGCACCGCAAAAAATTGTGAGCGAATGGTTAGGCCGCGTCACCCGCGTCAAGGGTGCCCGAATCCAAATCGACGTCGATCCGCAAAGTTTTTTGTAAGCCTAAAATTGAACCGATTTCGCACCTGCGGAATCTATGCAGAATCTAGAACGTCTCCAAAAGCTGCTTTTTGTATGTGAATTATGGGCGGAATTCCGCCATTTGTGAAATTTTTGAGAGGGTTCATTTCGGCGGTGGCTAATATGTGCAAAATGGCATGTACGGCAGTTTGTCACAAACCTGCCAAAGCCTAAGAATTCCGGGCAAAAAAATATCCGAAGAGTCGTCTTGCAAGGCCCAAAACCGTGTGATAGATAACACCGCGTTCGCACTAGCAGCATGAACACTTTATGCAGCGGTGCGACATTCATGAAAAGGGGGCCACTAAGGCCCCTCAGGCTAACACTCAGGTCAGGGATTCTCCCAGGTGTCATCCGAGACCACAGGTACAACCGGCCTTGCGGGCCGCTACGCCAAAGCTCTATTCGAGCTGGCCGAGTCCGCAAACAAGCTGGACAAAGTCGCCGAAGACCTCAAAGCATTGGGGTCTTTGATCCAAGACAGCGAAGAATTGGGCTCTGTCCTTTCCTCGCCGGTCCTTTCCCGCTCCGAACAAGCCAAGGTTATGACGGCCATTGCCGACAAAGCCGGAATGGATGAGCTCACGTCCAACTTCGTTGGAACCGTCGCTCAAAACCGTCGCTTGTTTGCGCTGGACAGCATGATCAAGGCGTTTCTCAGTCAGTTATCTCACCGCCGGGGCGAAGCCACGGCGCAGATTGTTTCGGCGAAGACGTTGAGCGATGCTCAACTCTCTGCCGTTTCCGACGTGTTGAAAAAAGCAGTGGGGACCAATGTCTCCGTGGAGGCCGAGGTGGACGAAAGTCTGCTTGGCGGCATGATCGTCAAGGTCGGCTCCCGCATGATCGACTCGTCGCTTAAAACCCAGTTGCAGCAACTACACCTCTCAATGAAGGGGATTGGATAATGGATATCCGTGCCGCGGAAATTTCCGCAATTCTGAAAGATCAAATCGCTAATTTTGGAACCGAAGCAGAAGTTGCTGAGGTTGGTCAGGTCCTGTCCGTTGGTGACGGTATCGCTCGCGTTTACGGTTTGGACAATGTCCAAGCCGGTGAAATGGTCGAGTTCCCGGGCGCCATTAAAGGCATGGCGCTCAACCTCGAAGAAGACAACGTTGGTGTTGTTATCTTCGGCGATGACCGTACCATCAAAGAAGGCGACACTGTTAAACGTACCGGTGAAATCGTTGACGTACCGACCGGCAAAGGCCTTCTGGGCCGTGTTGTCGACGGTCTCGGCAACCCCATCGACGGTAAAGGCCCGATCGAAGACGCGACCCGCAGTCGTGTTGAAGTGAAAGCCCCGGGCATCATCCCGCGTAAATCGGTTCACGAACCGATGCAAACGGGTTTGAAAGCGATCGACTCTCTGATCCCCATTGGCCGCGGCCAACGTGAATTGATCATTGGTGACCGCCAAACCGGTAAAACCGCCGTGATCATCGACACCATCATCAACCAAAAAAGCATTAACGACGCCGCGACGGAGGACAGCGAGAAGCTGTTCTGCATCTATGTGGCTGTCGGTCAGAAGCGCTCCACGGTTGCTCAGTTGGTGAAATCTCTCGAAGAGAACGGCGCGATGGAATACTCCGTGGTTGTGGCGGCTACCGCTTCCGACCCGGCTCCGATGCAGTTCTTGGCACCGTACACGGGTGCGACCATCGGTGAATTCTTCCGCGACAATGGCCAGCACGCGGTCATCTTCTACGATGATTTGACCAAGCAAGCTGTTGCGTATCGCCAAATGTCTCTGTTGCTGCGCCGCCCGCCGGGCCGCGAAGCTTATCCGGGTGACGTGTTCTACTTGCACTCTCGCTTGTTGGAACGCGCCTGTAAGCTGGGCGACAAAGCCGGCAACGGTTCTTTGACGGCTCTGCCGGTCATCGAAACCCAAGCTGGTGACGTGTCCGCATACATTCCGACCAACGTGATTTCCATCACCGACGGTCAGATCTTCTTGGAATCGGAACTCTTCTACAAAGGCATCCGCCCGGCTGTGAACGTCGGTCTGTCGGTGTCTCGTGTGGGTTCATCCGCTCAGGTGAAAGCCATGAAGCAGGTTGCTGGCTCCATTAAGTTGGAACTGGCTCAGTACCGTGAAATGGCAGCGTTTGCGCAGTTCGCATCCGACTTGGATCCGGCGACGCAGAAACTGCTGGCCCGTGGTGCACGTTTGACCGAGCTTTTGAAGCAGCCGCAGTACAGCCCGCTCACCGTTGAAGAGCAGGTTGCGATTATCTACTCGGGTGTTAAAGGCTACCTGGATAAGATCGACACCAAAGACGTGACCCGTTACGAGCATGCTTTGCTCGGCGAGTTCCGCTCCAAAGGTGCCGACATCCTGGCCACCATCCGCGATGAGAAAGCGCTGTCTGAAGAAACCGAAGGCAAACTGGCGAAGTTCATCGAAGACTTCACTAAAACGTTTGCTTAATTTGAGAGCTTAGGAACGGAGCGGGACAACGTCTCATGCCTAACCTTAAGGACCTAAAAAACCGGATCGACAGCGTCAAATCGACGCGCAAGATCACTTCGGCCATGAAAATGGTTGCGGCGGCTAAACTCCGTCGCGCCCAGGAGGCCGCCGAGTCCGCTCGCGCTTATTCCGAGCGCATGGACACGGTGCTGCGTTCCCTTGCCGGCTCTTTCGCCGGTCAGGAAGGTGGTCCGGAGCTTCTTGCCGGTAACGGTAACGACCAGACGCATTTGTTGGTCGTTTTCACTTCGGACCGTGGCCTGTGTGGCGGCTTCAACGGCTCCATCGTTCGCGAATCCCGTCGTCTCGTTCACGAGATGAAGGGCGAAGGCAAAACGGTGAAACTGTTGTGTGTCGGGCGCAAAGGTGCGGACCTTCTGAAAGCTGAATTCAAAGGCGATATCGTTGATAGCGTCATTGGTGTCGGCGGCAAGAAGGGCATCCAATACGCCGAAGCAACCGCCGTATCCGATAAGATCACGGAAATGTATGAAGCAGGCGAGTTTGATGTCTGCTCCATCGTCTTCAACAAATTCCAATCGGCCATGACGCAAATCGTCACGAACACCCAGCTGATCCCGTTTGCATCGGACGATGCAATGGACCCGGCTGACGACGGTGAGCTGAAAGCTGCGTACGAATTCGAACCCGAAGAAACCGAAATCTTGGAAGTCTTGCTTCCCAAGAACCTCGGTGTTCAAGTTTTCCAAGCTATGTTGGAAAGCTCGGCGTCCGAACACGGCGCACGCATGACCGCTATGGACAACGCTACCCGCAACGCTGGGGACATGATCGACAAGTTGACGCTGACGTACAACCGTTCGCGTCAGGCGGCGATCACCAGTGAATTGATTGAAATTATCTCCGGCGCGGAAGCGCTGTAAGAATACGCTGATACCTTTAAGGAGCTACAGCGATGGCAAACATCGGACATATCACTCAGGTTTTGGGCGCCGTTGTCGACGTGCGTTTCCCGTCGGGAGACCTTCCCAACATCCTGACCGCTTTGGATCTTGAGCACGAAGGCAAACGCCTGGTTTTGGAAGTTGCACAGCACTTGGGCGAAAACGTCGTTCGCACGATTGCTATGGACTCTACCGACGGTATTCAACGCGGCGCAGAAGTTCACGACACCGGCGAGCCGATCTCGGTTCCCGTTGGTCCGGAAACGCTGGGCCGTATCATGAACGTCATCGGCGAGCCGATTGACGAACGTGGCCCGGTTGAAACCAAAGCAACCGCACCGATCCACAACGAAGCCCCGGAATTCGCAGACCAGTCTACGGACGCGGAAATCCTGGAAACCGGCATCAAAGTCGTTGACTTGATCGGCCCTTACGCCAAAGGCGGTAAGATCGGTCTGTTCGGCGGTGCTGGTGTGGGTAAAACGGTTCTGATTATGGAACTGATCAACAACATCGCAAAAGGCCACGGTGGTTATTCCGTGTTTGCCGGTGTTGGTGAACGTACCCGTGAAGGTAACGATCTGTACCACGAAATGATCGAATCCGGCGTTATCGACCTCGAAGGTGACGGCTCCAAAGCTGCCCTGGTTTATGGTCAGATGAACGAACCGCCGGGAGCACGTGCACGTGTGGCTCTGACGGGTCTGACGCTGGCTGAATACTTCCGCGACCAAGAAGGCCAGGACGTGTTGTTCTTCGTGGATAACATCTTCCGCTTCACTCAAGCTGGTTCCGAAGTGTCCGCTTTGTTGGGTCGTATCCCGTCTGCTGTGGGTTACCAGCCGACGTTGGCCACAGACATGGGTGCTTTGCAAGAACGCATTACCTCCACCAAAAAAGGTTCTGTGACGTCTGTGCAAGCTATCTACGTTCCTGCGGATGACTTGACTGACCCCGCACCGGCAACCTCGTTTGCTCACTTGGACGCAACCACGGTTTTGTCCCGTCAGATCGCCGAGCTCGGCATCTACCCGGCTGTTGATCCGCTGGACTCCACGTCCCGCGTTTTGGATCCGCGCGTTGTTGGTGAAGAACACTACGGCGTTGCCACCGAAGTTCAGCAGGTTCTGCAAACCTACAAAGGTCTGCAAGACATCATCGCGATCTTGGGTATGGACGAACTGTCCGAAGAAGACAAAATGATCGTTGCTCGCGCACGCAAAATCCAACGCTTCTTGTCCCAACCGTTCCACGTTGCTGAAGTTTTCACGGGTTCCCCGGGTAAACTGGTTTCCTTGGAAGACACCATCAAAGGCTTTAAAGGCATCGTCGAAGGCGAATACGATCACCTTCCCGAAGCGGCCTTCTACATGGTTGGCACCATCGACGAAGCGATCGAAAAAGCGAAGGAAATGGCTGCGGAAGCTGCCTAATCCTCTCTTAAGTTGGAGTAAAGCACATGGCCGAACGGGTCGAATTCGAACTGGTCTCACCGGAACGCCTGGTTAAATCCCAAGGTGTGGACATGGTCGTCGTACCGTGCTCCGAAGGTGACATCGGTGTATTGGCGGGTCACACGCCGCTGATCGGAACCGTGCGCCCGGGTGTGGTGGACATCCACGAAAACGGCAAGGTGATGGAAAGCATTTTCGTCTCCGGCGGTTTCGTTGAAGTCACGCCCGACCGTTGCACGCTGTTGGCGGAAGAAGCCACGTCCGTGATGGAGCTCAACGAAGAAACCGCACAAGCCCGTCTCGAAGCGGCTCAAGCGGCTTTGGAAAAAGCATCCAGCGACGTGGAAAAAGCCAACGCCGAAGCAGAAATCGCAACGGCTGAAGCCATGCTGGGTGCTCTGGGCGCAAGCCCTGCGGCTCACTGATCCAGCTGACCAGCTAAATCTATAAAACGGGCTCCTTTGCGGGGGCCCGTTTTGTTTTGTCGTCCTTTTCCAATTTGTGTAACATATCCCGACAGGGAGAAGGGCCAAGCCTTGGGGCTTGTAAACGAACATCTATGGGGACCTAAATGAAGAACTGCTTACTGTGCCCAAAAGGCACGAAATGCCGGGGCTATGTGTTGTCCGAGCTTATCTTGAAGCTCTATGACGCCGTGTCCAAAGGACTGGACGCCACGGCCATTGCTCAACAGCTCACCGTTGAGGATATGGAGCTGCTGTCCGCCCAGGGCGACAAGGCGCGCATCACGTGTTGGAGCAAAGGCTTCGTCTTGGTGCTGGCGCGCAAAGTGGCCGACATTTCCAAAAATGCAGAAAGCGAAGTCGAACTGCGCATCGGCATTGAGCGTTTGGTGGTGCAGATGGACGGTCTGTTTTCCAAGCTACCCAAGGGCCTCAGCATCGACTTGGCCGACTTGGTTATGGACATCTACAACCGCGCCACCGAAATCATGGCCGACGAAGGCAGCACATGTGTCGTCCCGGCCACCATTTTGGGCAAGGTTGTGCACGACGCGGCGCGCGGGGCTTAAGCTCTGGGATTTAAGTGGCGGGAATTAGTTTTCCAGGTACTCGGCGTAGCCTTGGTCGGCCCTCATGATGTGATTGGTGAGCCACTTTTTTAGAAATTCCAAGACTTCACGGATGTTGATGGCATCTGGATTGGTTTGGTAGATCGTCGCAATGTCCTTCACAGTTTTGCGAATGTCATTGTGCATGTCCAGATGCTTGTCTTTGTCCGGATATGCGGAGTTCAAAAACAGCTCTTCTTCGCGCTCAAAATGGCGTTCTACATAATCGATCAGGTGATGGATAATGCTCGCGATTTCGGCGTTTTTAGCACCGCGCTCGACCCGCATAAACAAGTCGTTGGTGATGTTGACCAGGGTGATGTGGTCAAAGTCCACGACCTTATGGCCGACCTTGTAATTTTCGTTCCACTGAATGAAGTCCACGTCTCAAGTCCACATTATTTGTTTATGAGGTTGTTCTGAAAATAGTCCGTTTCGCGTAGCACGGTCAATCTTTCATTGAAAAGGCATGTTTAAGCACACTTTACTGATCCAATTGATGCGTTGTTTGGAGAACTGGGATGTGCTGAAATCCTCTGATAAGCGCTGGGGGTCACGGATAGGGAGTTTACATGCGATTATATTTGGTGCGCCACGGTAAGGCCGAGTTTGGAGCGGACGAAGACGCCAACCGTCATTTGTCGCCGCGCGGACGCTATGATGTGGACATGATCGGCCAACATATGGCACGCCAGGACATTCCGATCAAACACATCTTCCATTCTGGTCTGGTTCGTGCGCACGAAACGGCGGAAATTTTGGGCCTTCATTTGGCCCCGAAAGTCGAACCGGAACTCCTATCCGGCATTGAGCCATGGGGTGATGTGAAAGCCTTCGCCAAATTGGCGGAGAGCTGGAAAGAGCCCACAATCGTCTGCGGGCACGAACCGTTCATGGGCTCGGCGGTTTCTCAACTTGTGACGGGCAAGCCGGGAAACGACTTGGTCGAGGTGAAAACAGGCTCGGTGATGGCGCTGAGCCCGGCCAAATGGGGCGACAACTGGGTGCTGCGTTGGATGCTCAATCCGCGCATCATCCGCGGCCCCAAAACCATGGAGGATTGAGGGAGCAGCTGTGATGAAACTGTACCTTGTGCAACACGCCGATGCGTTGTCCAAAGCCGACAACCCAGAACGGCCCTTAAGCGAAAAGGGCGTGGCCGACGCGGTGCGCATGGCGGCTTTTCTGGACGTGGCCGGAGTGCGCGTGGACGAGGTCGTGCATTCGGGGAAAAAACGTGCGCAAGAAACAGCGAATATCTTGGCCAACGCCATTTGGCCGGGGCACTCTACGTTGGAAATGGAAGGCTTAAGCCCCAACGACAGCACCGACCATCTCTATCACGGCGCACAAGCGGCAGGGGGCGATATCTGCGTCGTCGGACATTTGCCGTTCATGGAGCGCATCGCGGCACGCTTGCTGACGGGAACAGAAGACGGTCTGCAAGTGGGGTTCACACCGGCGACGATTGTATGTTTGCAGCGCGACGACACGGGCACGGCCGGGCCGTCGGGGTGGCATTTGGTCTGGATGCAAACGCCGGACATTCTGTCCTCTTCATAATGAATTAGTGTGATGATAAGCCATTGAATTTTCGGTTTTTTATTCCGAAAAGAGTTGATTGTATGCGGCTCTGTAGTAGAATTTACTAATATAAAAATGTCTTGAGGGAACGAGCTATGTCATTACGATTGACCCCCAAACTGATCGTCTCGTACTTGCTGATCGGGCTATTGCCATTTGCGATTGTTGGCATTGTGTCTGAACACGAAGCCGGCAGCGCGCTCGAAGAACAAGCCTTCAATCAGCTCGATGCGGTAAAAAAAATCAAGAAGTCGCAAGTCGAAGCACTGCTTAAACGCACCCGCACCGATATCACCGCTTTGGGCGAAAGCGAATTTGTTTACGATGCCTTTGAAGCGTTGCGTGTTTACCACGTGAAAATGAATACGCCACCAGATGGGGCGTACGATGTTTCCACGGACGAATACAAACAGATCTGGGAAGATTATGGCGGGCCGCTGGCTAAATTTGCAAAGTCATACGGCTACGACGAACTGTATATGGTCTGCACCTCGCACGGTCACGTGATGTACACAGCACTTCAAGGTCCGGAGCTTGGTACCAATATCGGCTTGGATCCGAACGGTCCGTACGTCGATTCCCCCTTGAATGAATTGTGGCATAAAGTACGGGAAAGCGGAAAGGTTGAAGTCGTTGACTTCTCTCCGTATGAGCCCAACGACAATAAGTTCACGGGCTTCATGGGCGCACCGATTCACAACCCGTCCGGCAAGATGATCGGCTTTGTGGCATTCCGCATTCCCGAAGCCCCGCTGGAGGCCATTGCCAATGAGCGTTCCGGTATGGGTGAAACAGGGGACACATACTTTCTGGGCGACAAAGACGGTTTGGTCTCTTTGCGGACCTCTGTTCCGGCCATGTTGTCAGAAAATGAAAACCTGCGCATGGGCTTCGAAATGACGGGGGATTATATCGACCGTGCATTTGGTGGTGAAACCGGGGAAGGCTACTTCAAAGATATCACGGGCCACGACATTATCACCAGTTACATTCCAATCGAGTTTGAGGGATTGAACTGGGTGGCTGTGTCGCAAATCGACGAAGCCGAAGCCTTTGACGCGGTGACGACGTTGCAGCTCGAAATCTTGATCATTGCCGCAGTTGGCACGATCTTGATCGCAGCAGCAGGCTTCTTCATCGCTAAAAGTGTTGCTAATCCCATCGTTGGCATGACCGGTTCCATGGGGGTCCTCGCTGGGGGCAACTTGGACGCTGAAATTCCTTCTCGGGATCGTGCGGATGAAATTGGTGAAATGGCCTCAGCGGTTCAAGTCTTCAAAGAGAACGCCATCGAAGTGAAACGTTTGGAAGCCAAACAGAAAGCCAACGAAGAACGTCAAGCGCGCGAACGGCGTGATCTGATGCTGTCCATGGCGGACGATTTTGAAAACAGTGTCGGCGGTGTGGTCAACACCGTGTCGTCGGCTGCGACCGAAATGCAGTCTTCGGCAACGGCCTTGTCCGCCACGGCAGAACAAACGTCGAAGCAATCCGTCGCGGTTGCGTCGGCTTCGGAAGAAGCGGCGACCAATGTGCAAACGGTGGCGAGTGCGTCGGAAGAGCTGTCCAGCTCGATCTCCGAAATCTCACGCCAAGTTGCGCAATCGACGCAGATTTCGTCCACGGCTGTGGCTGAAGTTGAAAGTGCCAACGAACAGGTTCTCGGCTTGGCAAACTCGTCGCAAAAAATCGGCGAGGTTGTGGCCTTGATCACCGACATTGCGGATCAGACCAACCTGTTGGCCTTGAACGCAACCATTGAGGCGGCGCGCGCTGGTGAAGCGGGCAAAGGCTTCGCGGTTGTGGCGTCCGAAGTCAAAAATCTGGCGAACCAAACGGCCAAAGCGACGGAAGAAATCTCGTCTCAAATCGGCGGCATCCAGGGGGCAACCCAAGACGCCGTCACGGCCATCGGATCCATTGGCAACATCATCACGCAGATGAACGAAATCGCTTCGACCATTGCGTCTGCTGTTGAAGAACAAGGGGCCGCGACGCAAGAAATTGCGCGCAACGTTGAGCAAGCCTCGGCGGGCACGTCTGAAGTGTCTTCGAACATCGCCAGCGTGCAATCGGCTGCCGGCGAAACGGGCTCGTCCGCTTCCCAGTTGTTGGGCGCGGCGAACGAACTGAGCATTCAGTCTGAAACCTTGCGCTCCGAAGTCGATAAGTTCCTCGACAACATCCGCAACGGCTAAACGACCGACACAATCAGAAAAGCCCGGAGGCGAAAACCTCCGGGCTTTTCTTGTGGGCTTTTTTTGTTTAGATGCTAACCTTCAACCACTTCGGCGGCTCATTTTCGATGAACGCGTGGCGGATGTGGTCGAGGGCGACTTTGTGGCCGTGAAACGGGATGTGGTCGATGGCGCGGCGGATGGGCAGCCATTTGTATTCGGAATGCTCATCGTTCATGTGCACCTCGGAACCTGCGTTTACGTAGGCGACGAAGATGGGCACCAACTCAATCACGTTTACATGCGCGTTGTACCATTGGTCCACATAGTTGGCGGTGTAAAACGACGTGGGTGTCAGCCCGGTTTCTTCGATGACTTCGCGATGCGCCGCCGCCCAGGCTTCTTCGCCTTCGTCCACGTGCCCGGTGACCAAGGACCAAACCCCGTCGAGCGGTTCCAACGTGCGGCACATGACCAGGACTTCGAAAAAGTCGCCTTCGGGACGCAGCACAGCACATGCCACGGCGGTGGAGCGAAGCGGGACTTTACTGTTGGGTCCAAACATGGTCGGTGGTCCTGGGTTAATCGATAGGCTCGATTATGCAAAGAAATGCGGCGTGGAGTCTCGGAAAAAGTCCTGCGGCCATGTGGATAATCGCGCTTTTGATTGTGTTGGTCGTCGTGCGTGCGTCCGTTAAGGAGTACATCGCCGAGCGGGACAAGCGCCAGCCGTGGCGGTCGCACAAGGCCTGGATGTTTTCCGGTGTGTACAGGTTCACGTGGTCCCAATAGACGTTCGGGCCGCGCCTCAGCAGGGCATTGGTGACATTGCCAAAGAACGTGGCGTTGGGCGTGGTGATGACAATTTTGCCGCTTGGATTTAAGTGCGTCATCAGGTTTTGCAGGGCCCGCGTGGGATTGTCCACGTGCTCCAACACATCGGCCAAAATGATGAGGTCGAAGGTTTGGCCCAGGTCTGCGACTTCACAATTGCCAAGCTTAACCGCGAACCCCAGCGCGTTAGCGGCGTTGACTTCTTCTTGGTCGAGATCGAGCCCCACAAGTTCGGAGGCAACACCGTTTAAGCGGGCATGCAGCCAGCCGTCGTGACCGTGATCACGATAATAGCGTGCGTTCCCCGCTGCCCCGACGTTGAGAACCTTGCGCCCTTCGGCTAAACGACAGATGTCGCCGTGGGCGTCTTTGGCGACGCCTGCCGGGGTGTCTAGCTGGGTGGTGTCGCCAACGCGCATTTAGCCATGCCCCACGGGCTTGCATACGGCCCAAATCTCACCCCAGCGGATGTCTTGGCTGAGGATGTGAAGGCCTGACTGCTCGGTTTCGTCTTTGAACTCAGCCAGGGTGTGTTCGATAAAGTGCGTGTCGTCGGAAAAGTATCCGATGCCCAATTCTTTGCGCATGGGCAGATGCCAATTGCGCTCAAACACCGGGACACGGATCAGGACTTTGGTGGGTTGTACTTTGGCAAGCAGGCCTCGCATGAAGCCCACGCGGTCTTCGATGTGTTCCCAAACGTTGGACAGCACCATGACGTCCCAGGACCCGTCCGGCAGGTCTTTCAATGCATCGCCCAAAACAAAGTTCACGCCGTCGGGATTGTCGGTGGTTTGCGCTTGGGTGAGGCGCGGTTCGTCACTGTCGATGCCGGTGACCTTCGCCCCGTCCACCCGCGCAGCGATGGAGCGCGCCAAGGCGCCATACCCGCAACCCACGTCTAAGACCGTGCTGGCGTTTTCAATATTGTCGACAAAAAAGTCGTGATAGCGCGTCAGGCGGTGTTTGGGGTGGATGCCCTCACCAAAGGCCAGGGCGCGTTCGGCAATGACTTTTTCCGCCATGTCCAAAATTTGGAACTGGCGGCGCATGGCGTCGTCCGGCCCGCCTACGCGGGAATCCAAAACCATCAACCCCTTGATCAGGCCTAAGCGCAACTTCGCCGGAATGATGTAAAGGGGCAGGGACAAAACCCGGATGACAAACAACAAAACTTTACGCATCAATCTCTAATCCAAATTCTTAAACGCCTGTGCGTTTCTTTTTCTTTTTGCGCCCCGCTCCGGCTTTTTGCGCGGCTGATTTTGACACACCGGCGCGGTCCAAGCCAAGCTCGTGGGCTTCCAGCCTGCGGATTTCGTCGCGCAGACGTGCGGCTTCTTCGAACTCCAAGTCCGCAGCCGCTTGCTTCATGCGCTTGTCCAGATCCACCATATGATCTTTGAGCGATTTGCCCACCAAGTTGTCGTCGCCGGACGCACCCGTGTCCACGGTGACGTAGTCTTGTTCGTAAACCGAGCCCAGGGCGTCCGTGATGTGTTTTTTGACGCTCTCAGGCGTGATGCCGTGCTCCAAGTTATAGGCTTCTTGCTTGGCGCGGCGGCGGTTGGTTTCATCGATGGCGTATTTGAGACTGTCGGTCATCTTGTCGGCGTACAAAATCACCCGGCCTTCGATGTTGCGCGCCGCGCGGCCGATGGTTTGCACCAACGAAGTCTTGGAACGCAAGAAGCCTTCTTTGTCTGCATCCAAAATGGCCACCAGGGCGCATTCGGGAATGTCCAAACCTTCACGCAACAAGTTGATGCCCACCAGAACGTCAAACGCGCCGAGGCGTAAATCGCGAATGATCTCGATGCGCTCCAACGTATCAATATCGGAGTGCATGTAACGTACTCGCACGCCGTGTTCGTGCATGTATTCCGTCAGCTCTTCGGCCATCTTTTTGGTGAGCACCGTAACCAGCACGCGTTGCGCCTTGGCCGCAGCCTCTTTGCATTCGTGCAACAGGTCATCGACCTGTTCGGCGACCGGGCGCACGATGGTGTCGGGGTCCGTCAGGCCCGTCGGGCGCACCACTTGTTCGGTGAAGACACCGCCGGTGCGCTCCATTTCCCAAGGCCCTGGGGTGGCGGAGACCAAAATGGTCTGCGGGCGCATGGCTTCCCACTCATCGAATTTGAGCGGGCGGTTGTCGACGCACGACGGCAAACGAAAGCCGAAGCTTGCCAAGGTCGTTTTGCGGTTGAAGTCACCTTTGTACATGCCGCCGATTTGCGGGATGGAGACGTGGCTTTCGTCCGCGATCATCACCGCGTCTTCGGGGAGATACTCAAACAGCGTCGGCGGCGGCTCACCCGGATTGCGCCCGGTTAAGTAGCGCGAATAGTTCTCAATCCCGTTGCAATGCCCAGTGGTTTCCATCATTTCCAGATCAAACGTGGTGCGCTCTTCGATGCGCTGGGCTTCTATAAGTTTGTTTTCCGCCCGGAATTTTTCCACTTGGTCTTTCAGCTCTGCCTTGATTTGCGGCATGGCCTGGATCAAGGTCGGGCGCGGCGTGACGTAGTGGGAGTTGGGATAGATGGTGATGGCTTCCAGCTCATTGGTTTTTTCACCCGTGAGCGAATCGACCTCATAGATCGCCTCCAATTCATCACCGAAAAAGCTCAGCTTCCACGCCCGGTCTTCATAGTGGCTGGGGAAAATCTCAACCACGTCGCCGCGCACCCGAAAGGTCCCGCGTCCGAACGCGGCGTCGTTGCGATTGTATTGCAGTGTGACGAGGGATTTCAGCACGTCGTTTTGGTCGTAGTCTTGGCCCGCAACCAGCTTCACCACCATGTCGGCGTAGGTTTCGGCCGAGCCGATACCGTAGATACACGACACCGATGCGACGATGATCACGTCGCGCCGCTCGAACAGGGCCCGCGTGGCCGAGTGGCGCATGCGATCGATTTGTTCGTTGATGGACGCGTCTTTTTCAATGTAGGTGTCGGTGCGCGGCACGTAAGCTTCGGGCTGGTAATAGTCATAATACGAGACGAAATATTCCACCGCATTGTGGGGGAAGAACTCTTTCATCTCCGCATAAAGCTGCGCGGCGAGTGTCTTGTTGGGCGCCAGAACCAGCGCCGGCCTTGCCACTTGGGCGATGGCATGGGCGATGGTGAAGGTCTTGCCCGATCCCGTAACACCCAGAAGAACTTGATCTTTTTCGCCTGCGTTCAGGCCTTCGACCAGCTCCACAATGGCTTGGGGCTGATCGCCTGCGGGTTCAAAATCGCTAACCAGCTCAAACGGTTGGCCTTCCCCAGGTTTGGGCTGGGGGGCGGGTTGGGCGTCGGGGTGAAACCCTGGTTTGACGAGATCGTTCATGGTTTTGTTATAGGCCGTTTATCCACAGGCGCAAGGGCCTTGGCGACTCGCCTAAAAATGAGAATCCGGCTATAAATTTCGGAATAAATATAAAGGGGAGCCGTCAGTTGACGGGATCAAATATGAACCATCCTGCGAAATTCCCGGCGACGGGAATGCCGGATAGCGATTGGTGGAAGGCCCTGTGGCCGGACCCGGAAGGCGTCCTGCGCCGATTGGGCATCGATTTTGGAACATCTGTGTTGGATTTGTGTTGTGGTGACGGTCACTTTACCACGTCCTTGGCGCACATCGTCGGCGGCATGGGCAAGGTGACGGGCCTGGATTTGGACCCGGCCATGCTGGAACAAGCCAAACACCGCGCCCACCGTGCCGGGGTGGCCAACGGCACCATCCGCTGGGTTGAAGGCGACGCCACGACGTTGCAAGGCAAAATGCCCCAGCCGCCGGAATATGTGCTGATCGCCAACACGTTTCACGGCTGTCCGGAAAAACAACGCATGGCGCGCGAAGTCTTCAACATCTTAAAACCGGGCGGGCAGTTGGCCATCGTCAACTGGCACTTCCGTCCGCGCGAAGACACCACGGTCCTGGGCGAGCCCCGCGGCCCCGAAACGGTGATGCGCATGACACCCGAAGCGGTGATGGACGAAGTCTTGCCCGTCGGATTCCGTCTCCACGGTGTGGTCGAGCTGCCGCCGTATCACTACGGCATTGTCTTCGACAAACCGAAAGCCAGCTAAATACCTGAGATTTAAAGCGCAATTACCCACCCAATCGCGTATTGCGGTTTGGGTCGGTTCGGCGTAATTTCGCGCTGTACATCCACTTTTATTAAGAGGTCATAACATGTCCGTTATCGCTGATCGTTTGAGCCGCATCAAACCGTCTCCCACCATTGCCGTGTCCACGAAAGCTGCCGAGCTGAAAGCTGCTGGCCGTGACGTTATCGGTCTTGGCGCTGGTGAGCCGGATTTCGATACCCCGGATCACATCAAAGCGGCTGCCAAAGCCGCCATCGACGCGGGCAAGACCAAATACACCGCCGTGCCCGGCATTGTCGAACTGCGCCAAGCCATTTGCGACAAGCTCAAACGCGACAACGATTTGGACTACACGCCGGATCAAATCCAAGTGGCGTCCGGCGGCAAGCAGTCCATCTACAACTTGTTCATGGCCACCGTGAACCCGGACGACGAAGTCATCATCCCGGCTCCGTACTGGGTGTCTTATCCGGACATCACGCTGTTGGCCGAAGGCACGCCGGTGTTTGTCGAATGCCCGGTGGAAGACGGCTTTAAATTGACGCCGGAAAAACTTGAAGCCGCCATCACGCCCAAAACCAAATGGCTGATCTTGAACTCGCCGTCCAACCCGACGGGTGCGGCGTACACGCGCGACGACATGAAAGCGTTGACCGACGTTCTCATGAAGCCCGAAAACAGCCACGTCTGGGTCATGACCGACGACATGTACGAACACATCGTGTTCGATGAGTTCGAATTTGTCACGCCCGCTCAGGTGGAACCGGGTTTGTTTGAGCGCACCATGACGCTGAACGGCGTGTCCAAAGCCTATTGCATGACGGGCTGGCGCATCGGTTACGCGGCGGGTCCGGCAGACGTCATCAAAGCCATGAACAAAGTCCAGTCCCAAAGCTCTACCCACGCGACCTCCATCGCACAGTGGGCCGCTGTGGAAGCATTGAACGGCGATCACAGCTTCATGGTCGGCAACAACGCCGCCTTTGCCGAGCGCAAAGACTTGGTGGTGAAACTGCTCAACGAAGCCGAAGGCATCACCTGCGCCATGCCGGAAGGTGCGTTTTACGTCTACCCCTCCATCGCAGGCTGCATCGGCAAATCCACGCCGGACGGCAAGAAGATCGAAACGGACGCAGACTTCGTCACGGCCCTGCTGGAAAGCGAAGGCGTCGCAGCCGTGCACGGCGAAGCCTTCGGCCTCAGCCCGTACTTCCGCGTGTCGTATGCCACGTCCAACGAAGCGCTGACGGAAGCCTGCACCCGCATCCAAAAGTTCTGTGCGGCGCTGTCGTAAGCGTATACCTCTTCAAACAAAAACGGCCCTCAGTTTTGAGGGCCGTTTTTTATGAGACTATTTTACCATAGGGCACCGTATGGGACGGCAAACATATTGTTGCCCATGGAACCAGAAAATTCACCAGCATAAAGAACAATGCCGACAAAAGGTCTATCTCCGATCAGGTTGTCTTTGAACCATCTGAGGTGTTTGAAATCGTTTTCTTGAACAACCGTTGAAGCTTTGACTTCCACGCCAAGCAAGGCACCGTCTGAGCGTTCGATCAAGAAGTCGATTTCGTGTTTCGTACGATCACGGTACTGATACAGCTGATAATCCTCACCACCAATGTCTATTAGCGTGGAGAGTTCGGCAAAGACAAAAGTCTCAAATAGCTTACCTATACGGTCTGAATCCAAACGCACCTGATCTGCGTTCCATCCCAATAGTGAGGTCATTAAACCGCTATCGCTCATGAACCCTTTGGCATGTTTGCCGACACGTTGGTAATCGGTTTTTGTCCAAGGGGGCACGCGTTCGACCAAGTACAGCGTCTCTAGGGCATTGATGTAGGTTTCCAGCGTTTGGCGTTGAAGAGACAACTTGGCCCCGATTGCAGAGATGTCCATATACTTTGATGACCACGATGCCATGACTTTAACCAAGTCGGCCATGGCCTCTTTTCTTCGGATTTTGGCGATATCTTTGAGGTCACGCTCCAACAAAGCGTCGATATAGTCTTTGTGCCACTTTCGGCGGGCACGAGGTTCCATGTGGATGGTCTCAGGAAATCCTCCGCGAAAGGCGATTTCCATGATTTGGTCACGATTATAGACTTCCCAACTGTAGTTGAAGTCGCCTGCAAAGGCCTTTTTGAGAAATTTTGGGGTATTTTTTTTAATTTCGCCTTGGCTAAGGGGGCGTAGCCTGATTTTTGTGACTCGTCCCGCGAGAGATTCTTGTACCGTAGGTAAACTTTGAATATTTGCCGATCCCGTCAAAAGAAATTGCCCAGGGCGCCTATTTTGATCGACAACCTGTTTGATGACGGGAAGCAATGCAGGTGCACGTTGAATTTCGTCAATCATCAATAAGCTTGATTGATGGGAAACGAAGCTCTTGGGATCACTTTGAGCTAGCGTGAGTAATGTTGGGTCATCAAGTGTGCGAAGTTCCGCGCCCTTCACATTGAGGTCTCCCAGTAATGTGGTTTTGCCACACTGACGTGGACCAACCAGCAAAAGTACGCGCCGTTCCGCCATTGCTGTTTGGATCGTTTGAGATTGCCATCTGGGCAGAATTATGTCGTTTTCAGCCATTTTTTGTGCGAGATTATCAGTTTAGAAAATGCGTTATTTGCAAAAATATATATGCGTTATTTACAATAAACAAGTGGCGTTTTTGTCAATACAGACTGTCGAAAATACAACTCTATCGAGGGCAATTTGATTTGAGACAAGTTATTCATCACAAACCAGCCCCTCCCCCGTCTTCCCTTACGACAAGGACTTGTTTGAACCATTTGGGGAGAAACGCACATGGCGATGGACGTTGTGACCGTTGCATTCGAGGCCGACTGCACCATGCAGACGGCGCGGATTCATTTTGAGTTGGATATTCCCGTGCCGCCCAATCAGGCCAAGGCCATTAAGGCGGCCATGGACGGGGGCGATTGGAATTCACTGAAAGCTCAGGCCAAGACCTTTGCCCCCGTGGCTGTGTCCGGTGCGCTGGATTTCTTGATCAGCGCCGCGCCGCAAAAGCAGGCGCCCGCCAAAAAACAGTCCAACGACACCCCAAAATCGTGAGGGCCTAAACCATGAACTTCAATAGTGTCGACATAGATATTGCGACGGATTACACGGCGTTCACCAACACCGTGACGTTCAGCCTCACCGTGCCGGTGTCCGAAACGGACGCGACGGCGATTTATAAATCCATGTTGGACAGCAAATGGTCCGACACCGAAACGGCCATCACCACCGCCATCACGAACTCCGCGCCTGAGCCGGTGCAGACCTTGGCGACGACGTTGATGAACGCTTATACAGGCAAAACGGCGAGCACAGGGGACACCCCCGCAGACCCAGCCCCGACCGATCCCACGGACGGGGGCGATGCACCCAGCGATACCCCCAGCGATCCCGCGTCTTAAGCGTCGGCGGCGGACTCGTCGCCCCTGAATTCGGTCAAGATCTTGGTCACCTCGTGGTTCAGCAACACTGATTGCTGGGCCACGTTTTTGGCTGAATCCAACAACTGTTCGGCAGCCGTTCCAGTGTCGATGGCGGCTTCGTTAACCTCGGCAATGTTTTGCGAGACCTCTTGCGTGCCACGCGAGGCTTGATCAACGTTGCGCGAAATTTCTTGCGTCGCAGCCCCTTGCTCTTCGACAGCCGACGCCACCGTGGACGTAATGCCGCTGATCTGGTTGATGGTTTCCCCAATGGAGCCGATGGCGCGCACGGCGTCATCCGTGGCCCCTTGTATGCCACCGATTTGGGACGAGATTTCTTCCGTCGCTTTGGCCGTTTGATTGGCGAGGTTTTTCACTTCAGAGGCAACAACCGCAAAGCCCTTGCCCGCTTCGCCCGCCCGCGCGGCTTCGATGGTTGCGTTCAACGCCAACAAATTGGTCTGGTCGGCAATGTCGGTAATGAGCGCCACGACCTCGCCGATTTTGCTGGCGGCCAGGGCCAAGCCTTGGACTTTGTCGTTGGCGCCGTCCACTTCGACCACAGCCGAGCCTGCCACTTGGGTCGATTGCGACACTTGGCGGCGGATTTCACCGATGGACGCCGTGAGTTCTTCGGACGCGGACGCCACGGTTTGCACGTTGGCAGAGGCCTGTTCCGACGCGCTGGTCACAGAAGACGAACGGCTCGAGGTGCGTTCCGCCGTTTCGTTCAGGCCTTCGGCGGCCTCTTGCATGTCCGTGGCTGCTTTGGTCAGGGCATCCACCACACCGGTGATGGCGCGTTCGAAGTTGTCGGCCATTTGCTGGCGGGCCTCATGGCGTTCTTCGGCGTCACGGCGTTTGCGTTCTTCTTCGGCTTTAATGGCTTGAGCGCGTTCAGCCATCATGTTGCGCAAACTGTCTGCCGCTTCGCCGATATCGTGGAATTCGGCGATTTTCGACGTTGTATCGATAGGATCGTTGGTGAGGTTACCTTTCACCAATTCTCGCAGCTGTTCGGCATAGACGTGAAGCGGGCGCAAAATCTGCACTTGCATGACCAGCCCCATACCAACCATAGCCACCAGCAAAAGCAGCGCGCCGATGAGCAATACTGTCATCAAGAACGTGGTTTCGTTGTCGATTTCGGCGGCGTCATGGATGATGGATTGAGACGCGGTGTTCGCGGCTTCGACCAGGTTCTTCACCGTTTCGGTCAGCTTCGTCTGCGCGACCAAAGTGGCGGCTTCGGCTTCGGTTTGTTTTTCGATGATTTGCGTGCGCAGTTTGAAGATGGCCTCCAAGGACTTCATTTCGTCCATCTGCCCGGGCAGGTTGGACAAATCCTCGGTGGTGTCGGCCAAGCGTTCATTGGCTTGTTTGACCAAGTTGTAAGCGCCGCGAAACGCGATGTGGTGCAGGCGGGCCTTTTTCGGATCATTGGCGTGGGGGACCAATTTCATCACGTTTTGACCACGATAGAGCGCCAACAACATCTGCTGGGCACCAATCAGAGCGTCCGTGTCCGAAGACAAGTCTTCGTCCAACACCGGGGCCAGCGTGATGGAGATGTCGTCCACCAGCTTGGGCATACGGTCGACACCTTTGTTTTGTTGCATCAACAACGCGTCGATTTCTTGGGTCTTGGCGGCTGCTGTGTCGATGGCGGTGACGGCTTCTTCGACAATGGTTTTGTCGGCAATGACGTCGGAGCTCAAAATCTCAGCGGCGTTTTCTTTGAAATGCGTCAGCGCAAGCGCACGGGTTTCAGCGTCAGCCGCTTCGATGGCTTGCTGACCGTATTTCGACATGTGTTCAGCCACCATGGCGAGGCGTTGCTGTTCATTGGCGCGCGGTGCATTGCTTGATTGGGCCGTGGTCATGCCTTTGACATGCATCAACGTTGGTGTCGAAAAAGCTGCGACGATAAAGATGACGGCGATCAGGCCGATACCGGCTATCATCGATACGCGCGAAAGGCTCATGCCTTGCGCATTGTGTTGGTCTGGTCCACTCAATTGTATTCCCCACTCAATATACCAAAAGGTATATTTGTCTTATTATTGCATAATCTGGGGAGGTAGTACAATTAGCCTATGGAGAATGTCAGCGTCTGTCAATTCTTTGAACAATGACAATTTTGCGATGTCGCCCCTTGGGGCCTTGGATTCTGGGCGTAAGAGTCGTACCATTTTCCCATAAAGATAACGAAAACAAGAAATAAGGCCGTTGCGGCCGGGTGTGCCGCACGGCTTCTAATGGGAAAGGGAGGTTGTTGATGGCAAAGACCCATTCTGCGCCCCGTTGCGTGGCGCTTGTTGGTCCATACTTATCTGGAAAAACCACATTGATGGAAAGCCTGCTCATGGCGGCGGGTGAAATTCACCGCAAAGGCAGCGTGCGCGACGGCAATACCGTCGGGGATGGGGCACCAGAAGCCCGGGCCCGGGAAATGTCGACCGAGCTCAACATCGCGCACTGCACATATTTAGACGACCCCTGGACCATTATCGATTGTCCCGGCTCGGTCGAACTTCTCCAAGACAGTTTAAACACTTTGATGATTGCCGACGCCGCGATTGTGGTGTGCGAAGCCGATCCTGAAAAAGCGCTCACGGTTGGTCCTGCGCTGCGGTTGTTGGACGAACACGACGTGCCGCACATGGTCTTTGTCAACAAAATGGACCAAGACGGCGGCAGTGTGAAAGCCACGCTGGAAGCGCTTCAGGAACATTCCAAGCACCCTTTGGTGCTGCGCGAAATCCCCATTCGCGAAGACGGGCACGTCACGGGGCATATCGATTTGGTGTCCGAGCGCGCGTTCAAATGGAACGACCACGCGCAATCCGAACTGATCGAAATCCCCGACAGTGCCATTGAACAGGAAATGGGTGCCCGCGAAGAGATGTTGGAAACTTTGGCCGACTTCGACGACACGCTGTTGGAAGAACTGCTGGAAAACGTCAATCCCTCCACAGAAGAGGTCTATGACAACTTGTCGCGCGACTTAGCCCACGATGACATCGTTCCGGTGTTTTTTGGCTCCGCCGAACACGACAACGGCATTCGCCGTTTGTGGAAGGCGTTGCGCCATGAAAGCCCTGACGTGTCGGAAACGGTCGAACGCCTGGGCGTCGGCGGTTCCACGGCGCGTGTGTTCAAAACCCTGCATGCAGGCCACATGGGCAAGATCTCCATCGCGCGCATTTGGTCAGGGGAAATCAAAGACGGTCAGGATTTTGCCCAAGGCCGCGTTTCGGGTCTGTACCATGTGCAAGGCCAGAAGTTCGACAAAGTGAAAAAAGGCCAAGCAGGCGAGGTGGTTGCTTTAGGCCGCTTAGACAAAGCCAAGACCGGAGATAGCCTCGGTACAGGCGGTTCAGATTGGCCCGAGCCGCTCACACCGCTTTATTCCGTGGCCATTGATATGGGCGCAGGCGCGGATGAAGTGAAACTCACCGCCGCCATTCACAAGCTGTGCGACGAAGATCCATCGTTGACACTTGAACACGACCAAGTCACGGGTGAGTTGGTACTGTGGGGTCAAGGCGAAATGCATTTGCGCATCGCCATGGATAAGCTCACCGGGCGTCATGCTTTGGATGTGTCGGCCAAACGACCGCAAGTGCCTTATAAAGAAACCATCCGCAAAAGTGCGACGCACCGCGCACGTCACAAAAAGCAATCTGGCGGACACGGTGAGTTCGGGGATGTGGAAATCGCCATCAAACCGCAAGGCCGGGGTGAAGGTTTTACTTTTGAACAGGCCGTTCACGGCGGATCGGTCCCGCGTCAATATATTGGGGCTGTTGAGGCCGGCGTGAGCGAGTATCTCAGCCGCGGCCCCTTGGGCTTCCCGGTGGTCGACATTCACGTGACCTTGACCGACGGCCAGCACCATGCGGTGGACAGTTCGGACTATGCGTTTAAGAAGGCGGCACAACAGGCCATGCGCGAAGCCATGCCCAATTGCCAACCGGTATTGCTGGAGCCCATCTGCGAGGTGCGGGTGTCCGTACCCACCAGTTACACGTCCAATGCCCAGCGGATTATCTCGTCTCGGCGGGGACAGATTTTGGGGTTTCAGCCGCGTGAGAACTGGCACGGTTGGGATGAAGTGACGGCGCATCTGCCGGCGTCTGAAATGCACGATCTGATCATTGATCTGCGTTCCCAAACCTTGGGCGTAGGTACGTTCCACTTCCGCTATGACCATTTACAGGAATTGACGGGCAAATACGCCGATCAAGTGGTGTCCAGCCGCGCGAACTGATCTTTTAGGATTTCGAAGAAAAAAATGGCCGGGCTCAAAGAGCCCGGCCAGTTCGAAAGGGAGGTCTCTGTCCTGGGGGAGACAGAGAGTCTCTTAAGGAGAATCCGTAAGGTGTCAGAGGGGGGAGGGGAGGTAGCCCTACGGTCTCCCGATGCAACAAACTTTGTTGGTACATCGTATGATCCTAATATAAGCAAACTCTAATTAACTGTCCAGTAAAAAATGATATGACAAACTCGTATGTCCGGTGTGGGTATCTAATTGATAAATCGATAAAATACAGGCTTATCCATAACTTTATATTGAAGCCATAAATTTTTTTGATCACAAAAGTTGATAAAAAAGGCCCGGATTCACACGAGAATCCGGGCCTTTTTCTGAACCTTCAGGGCCAAAACGCCATTATGGGCGGGTGAGGCCGCGAATCGGTCCTATTCTTCTTTGGCGCAGGTGCTGATGCCCAGCGGCATGTACAGCGGGCACCAGCCAGCAACGGCCGTAAACAGCGGAATAACGCCCAACGCACCCCAGATGGCCAGCGGGTGGCTACTCAGCAGAGCGAAAGTGACGGCGACGACGCCAATGAGGATGCGCAAAATGCGATCAATGCTACCGACGTTCATGGAAAAACTCCTTTATTTAGCTCAGGTATATCGCGTGAATTGAGGATGAGCTTAATACCTCTCCCCCCTTAAGTCTGTAACGTTGTCACATAACACCAAAAATTAGGAGCTGGCGAGTCTGCCGAGCGCATCTACATCCGCCAATTCGACGCTCCCGCGCTTGAGATTGACCAAGCCTTGGCGCTCAAATTCCTTGAGCTGTCGGCTGATAACTTCGCGCGCGGTGCCCAATTCCACAGCTAATTGTTGGTGGGTCAAGGTTAAAACGCCGTGCGCGTCGGAGCGTTCCAACAGCAATCTGGCGACGCGGACCTCCAGGCGGGCGAACACGACCTCTTCCACAAGGCTCAGCAGGTGTGTGAGGCGCTCACCATAAGATTGGAACACAAAGTCGCGCAGCATCGGGGACAGGCCGATGATCTCATGAAAGTGTTTGGCAGGAATGGCGACGGCTGTGACCGGGCTTTCGGTGATCCCTTCGGCGTTATAGGCGGAATGACCCAGCAAGCACGTGGTGGTGAGAATGCACGTTTCTCCGGGATCAACCCGATAAAGCACGATCTCGCGCCCGGTCTCACTCGTCATCTGTACGCGCACCACGCCGTCCAATACCAGCAAGAAGTTCTGGGGTTCGTCTCCTGGGTGAAATACCGTGGTTTTGGCAGGTAACTCCACAATTTGGCTCATCTCGCCTAAGCGCCCCGCGACCTCGTCGCCGAGCGCTGATAACGCTGGAAAGCGTTCGATCCAAGAGTGGCTGGTGGTCATGTTGTTTTCCCTGTGAATTCAGGGAACTATAGAACCACAGGTGGGGCTGAGGCCAAACCAAAAAAAAGCCCTGGATCACAAGGATCCAGGGCGAGTCTAACAGGGAGGCTTCACGTCTGGGAGACGTGGGGCTCTAACCGGTTCCAGAATTCCCGGGGGAGGGTGATAAGGGGATGGTGGAACCGGGAGCCCATCCGAGCCATGTGGCCCGGAAGTTCTTTGCTGCGATGCAGCATCGAACTGAGTTGAATATACGGTTTTGTGCTGCAGTGCACTACAGACACTTTCGAAAGGCAGCCATGCATCTGTTGCATGACCATTGTAACGATTTGCATGATTTTGGGTCAAAAGAGCGCATTTCTGCGCATTCTTTTGGCTAATTGGAGTTTGAACGTGTTGAAAACAGGGGGATTGTGACGTTTTCGTGACGGAAAAAATATCGATTTGGGTATGCTTTTTGCGCAGGGGTTAGCGCCCTGAGCGGATGCGGCTCAGCAAAAAGTCGTGAAAAACGCCGACTCTGGTCGATTTACGCAGCTCTTCGGGATAGACGAAGTAGGTGTTGAAGCTGGGCCCTTTGATTTCGGGGAACAACTGGATCATGTCTTCGGCGTGGCTGGTCATGTAGTCGGGCAGGGCGCCAATGCCAATGCCGCCGCGCACGGCGCGATAAATGCCGTAGATGTTGTTCACCCGTAGTGCTGGGTGGCGTTCTTTACCGGTGTCGCCCAATTCCATCAACCAGTTGAGGTTGGACACGGGTGGCATGGCGTCTTCGCCGTAAATCACCAAACGGTGGTTATCCAAGTCTTCGGGCGTGCGCGGCATGCCGTATTTCTTGATGTAGCTGGGCGAAGCGTAGACGCGGTAGTGCACTTCCATTAACAAGCGTTGGATCAAATCCGGCTGGGTCGGCGGGCGCAAGCGGATGGCGACATCGGCTTGGCGCATGGAAATGTCGAGCTCGTCTTCCGACAGCACCACAGACAGGTCAATGTCCGGGTATTGTTCGACAAAGTCTTTGATGCGCGGCGTCAACCAGATGGAGCCCAAACCCGTAGACGTCGTGACGCGCAGCTCACCTTGCGGACGTTCGCGGGAATCGCGAATTTGCGCGGTGGCGAACGCAAGCTTGGCGAACATTTCTTTGGTCGTGGCGTCCAACAGCTCGCCTTGCTCGGTCAAAATCAGGCCGCGCGCGTGGCGATGGAACAAGGCCACGCCCAGGCTGTCTTCCAGCGCAGAGATTTGGCGCGAGACCGCCGATTGGCTGAGATTCAGCATTTCGCCCGCGTGGGTGAAGCTGCCGGCTTCTGCGACCGCATGGAAAATGCGGAGTTTATCCCAGTCCATTACACCGGTATCGGGGTCGCGCAGGCGGTCCATCGTCTTTTCCAGTCTTTTTCAGCCGTGTCGGCTTAGTCGTCCAACTCGCTAATGAAGCGTTCAGCGTCCAGTGCGGCCATGCAGCCCGAACCCGCTGCGGTCACGGCTTGTTGGTACGTGTGGTCTTGAACGTCACCCGCAGCGAACACGCCGGGGATCGATGTCATCGGCGTGCCGGGCTTGGTCAGAATGTAGCCGCCATCGTCCATGTCCAGCTGGCCTTTGAACAGGTCGGTGTTGGGGCTGTGGCCGATGGCAATGAACACGCCGTCCACGTTAAGGGTGCTCATTTCACCGGTCTTGACGTTTTTGAGGCTCAAGCCCGTCACACCCGGCGGTGTCATGGATCCGCCCAATGGCAGCTCGGCCCCGCCCGGCTTGTTGCCGAGAATTTCGTCCAGTGTGGTGTCCCACAGAACTTCGACCTTGTCGTGTTTGAGCAGACGATCTTGCAGAATTTTTTCAGAGCGCAGCTCGTCGCGGCGGTGGATCAGCGTGACTTTGGACGCGTGGTTGGTGAGATACAAAGCTTCTTCCACAGCCGTGTTGCCCCCGCCGACGACCGCGACCTCTTTGCCACGATAGAAGAACCCGTCACACGTGGCACACGCTGAAACGCCAAGCCCCATAAAGGTCTCTTCCGTTTCCAGACCCAACCACTTGGCCGAAGCGCCGGTGGAAATAATCAGGGTGTCACAGGTGTAGATGTCGCCGCTGTCGCCCGTCAGTTTGAAGGGACGCGAAGACAGATCGGCTTCGGTAATGATGTCGTCAATGATGGTTGTGCCGACGTTCTTGGCTTGGGCTTCCATTTCTTCCATCAGCCATGGGCCTTGGATGGTTTCGGCAAAGCCCGGATAGTTTTCCACGTCCGTGGTGATGGTCAGCTGTCCACCCGGTTGCAGTCCGCGCACCATAATCGGCTCCAACATGGCGCGCGCGGCGTAAATCGCCGCCGTGCAGCCTGCAGGGCCTGAACCGACAATCAAGGTTTTGGTGTGATGCGTCGTGGACATATGAACGGGGTCTCCATGTAATGTATGGGCTTTGGGCGCGAATCCTCAAAGCCGGAAATAAAGTTGCCCTAAGATAAGCCCAGGGTTTGGGCGCGTCCAGTCGTCGAGACGGATTAGGCGTGGAAAACCGGGAATTTCATGGAATTTTCATGGTTTTGGCGCTTTCCGCTTGCTTAGGTGCTTCGCGTAATATAATTACTCCGATGAAAAAGGAGCCCCGAATAAAATGTCCGATTCGCGTGTGAAACTCGATCAAATCGACCGCCGCATTCTGCACGATCTGCAGTCTGATGGCCGCATCACCAACGTGGAACTGGCGCGCCGCGCTGGAATTTCCGCCCCACCGTGTTTGCGCCGCGTGCGCGCATTGGAAGAAGCGGGCTTTATCCAAGGCTACCACGCAGATCTCGACGCCCGTGCGTTGGGCTACAACGTCACGGTTTTTGCCCATGTGGGCCTCAAAAGCCAAGCGGATTCAGACCTGGATGCGTTTGAAAACCTGGTGCGGTCCTGGCCGGAAGTGCGCGAATGTCACATGCTGGTGGGTGAGATCGATTTCTTGCTCAAAGTCGTGGCACCGGATTGGGAAGAATACCAAAACTTTCTCACCAACAAATTGACCGCAGCCGACAACGTTTCCCACGTGAAGTCCGCTCTGTCCGTGCGCGCCACCAAACATGCGCCGGGCGTTCCCATCAATGTGGATGACGCTTAAGCACGTTTAAGAACGACAAAGCCCCGGATGATCGGTCATCCGGGGCTTTTTGTTTAGAACCCCAATACGTCTTCGATGGCTTCCAGCCCAACTTCGGCGCAGCCCTGATCCGCTTCACCGGACGGCGCGCCGCTGACACCGATGCCGCCCAAAAGCGAGCCGCCAGACTCGATCATCACGCCGCCACCCAGCATCAAGACCTTAGGAATGCCCCGCGTGCCGCTGGACGCCATACCCGGTTGGGTGCTGGCGGCTAGGTCCGTGGTGTTGGCTTTAAAACTCAGCGCCGTATAAGCCTTACGCTCCGCCGTCACGGGGGTGTGGGGCCCGGCAAAGCGGTCCCGGATCAAAGCCTGCAAATTGCCGCCCCGGTCCACCACGGCCACGGCGATTTGATAGCCTTCAGCCCGACATGCCTCCAACGTGGCCTGCGCCAACTGAACGGCGACTTCAGGGGTGAGGGATTTTTGGCTAAACGTGCCGTCTTCGGCTTGGGCCGTGCCTGCCCATAGGGCGGAGCCCAAGGCCAAGGCGCTTAAACACTTCGCGAGCTTCATGATTAACCTCCCAAATTTTATCATTTGAGGAGGAAAGATAGAGGACTTTCCGTCATAAAAATATTGGTGAATACCCTAAGACGATGCCCAGCAGGCAGGCCATAAGGACGGCAAGCTGATCTGTATCCGACAGGGTTATGTTGAAACTAGGAACAAAACGAACCGTATGGGCGCTTTGG